>NZ_FMXB01000020.1 GCF_900103415.1 Methanobrevibacter millerae | reverse complement strand
TTTCCTCTATCGAGATTCATACAAAGACTTAAAGATAAATTCCAACTCTACAAACCCGAAGCAGACGGTGTACAATTCACAAACGCAAAAAATACAAGCAAAACATGCCACCACTGCCAACACATCAATGAAGATTTGGATGTAAAAGAACGGGAATGGATGTGTCCGAAATGTGGAAAAATACTTGATAGAGATGTAAATGCCGCAATTAATATACTGAACCGTTGGTGCGACGGGGATAGCCTAGTTCAGACTTAATAGACTATTAAGCAAAAAAAAATCTAGGAATCCCCGACCTCTAAAAGGTCGGGGAGGTTCAATTAAAAATTTAGCAGAAAATGATGATGAGTTTTCAGGTCTTATCTTGAATATTCACTCAGAGAATAAAATCATAACAAAAGAAGAGATTAGGAATCTGTGATTTCTTCCTCATCCTCTTCTATTAATTCATCCCTGTAATACTTATACCTGTAGGACATTTTAAAGCCGGACATGACCTCTCTTTTCGGTCTGCGCTTTGTCTGAATCCTTTCCTTGTTAACATACTCCTTTTGGAAAGGCTTTGTGAAACTCTTGTTTTCACGATAATAATAATTGGCCCTGTTTCTCTGATGAGGGGCTTTATACATTCTTTTTCTAAGCAGACGCCTGCGTCCGGTCAATAATCTAATCACGAAAATCACTTGTTTCTGGTAGCGGATTTATCTAAAGTAGCTTGAATTTCATCAATTCTTTCAACTACAACTTTAATGGCTTGTTCACCTTGACGGGTTGGGTTAATTCCTTGTTCAACAAGCAATGCGTCTCTGATATCCCTTAATCTGTCAATTGAATCAATTTTCATAATTGTTGAATAAAACATCTTAAAAAGTCCTCCGATTAAAATTATACCTAATGATAATTTTGAATTCGATTTAATATATAATTTTCTAAGCAAATTGAAAAGCTATAAATAATGTGATAATTACATTTTTAACTATGTATAAGTCTCAGCAGATTATCTATTTGGCCGGCGGTTGCTTTTGGGGCGTTGAAGCCTACATGTCAAGGCTTAAGGGAGTCAACATGACCGAAGTGGGCTATGCCAACGGCAAAACCCATGATCCGACATATGAAAGCGTCTGCACCGGCAGAACAGGACACACGGAATGCGTTAAGCTGACATACAATCCGGAAATCATCTCACTTGAGGAAATCCTGGAAGAGTTCTTTAAAATTATCGACCCCTACAGCCTGAACCGGCAGGGGGCTGATGCTGGAACGCAGTACAGGACCGGAATATACTGGAACGAGCCTTCACAGCGAAGCGCCGTTATCAGATTTTTAAACCGCAAGCAGAAAGCCTCTGATAAGAAAATTGTGGTTGAAGCCCATGAGATTCACGGATTCTACATCGCCGAGGACTATCATCAGAAATACCTTGAGAAAAACCCGCAGGGCTACTGCCACGTTGATTTAAATCAAATAGACGATAAAGAATTCGACCACTTAAGCAGTGAAGAGTATCAGATAACACAGCTTTCATTAACGGAAGCGCCGTTCACTGGAAAGTATGATGATTTTTTTGAAGACGGCATATATGTGGACGTTGTAGACGGCGAAGTTCTCTTCACTTCCCTTGACAAGTACGATTCAGGATGCGGATGGCCGGCATTTACCAAACCTGCAAATGATGATGCCATTGTAAAGCACAGGGATTTCTCCTACGGAATGGTAAGAACCGAAGTGAGAAGTAAAAAAGCCAATTCACATCTGGGCCATGAATTCAATGACGGGCCTGACGGAATGAAAAGATACTGCATCAATTCAGCAGCATTAAGGTTTGTTGCCAAAAAGGATTTGGAAAATGAAGGGTATGGGGAATATGTCCCCTTGTTTGACTAGTATCTCATATCAATATCATTATTCTTTAATACAACATTGAACATCTTTCTAACGGCATCCGGCACATTGATTTCTTCCATTTCAAAATCAGCCATTAATCTGGAATTCAGATATTCCTGTGAAAAACTGCGGCTTACAAATTCAATACCCTCAAAATCGATTGTTGTTTTGGATGATGAGTTTTTTAAATTTTCAAATAATTTAACAGCATATGAACGTGAGCCCAAATCAACCCCAAATTCTTCTTTAAGCTTTATTAATACCATAATTAATCCTCCTTAAAATTTTGATGACCATCAATTATATCATAAAAATTTTCAAAATCATAAGTTAAATCTAATCTAAATGCAATCAATGTACCTTCAATGCATTTATTTCTAATTGATTTCTTAAATACATTATTATTATTTATATAAATTAATCCACATCCAGACACTATTAAAATAGAGCCATTTGAATCATTAATTAAAGAAACAATATTATTTAACCCATAACCTCTTGAAACATATCCATTAATTTGTTTTGTTGATTTTCCATTTATTGCCATTAAAATAGAAGTACAATCATCCATAAAATCAATTTTATTATTTTCAAATGATTTATAAATAGAAATACCATCATCAATTAAACAAAAATCTACAAAACCCCCATTATTTTTCGCCAAAGAATATGCATTTTTAAACTTTGAATGATCATACATATTGTCAATAACTTCATGTAAAATAAATCTCAATACATTTTTATTTTTAACATTAAATTTGGAGAAGTAATCATTGATTATTTTACTAGAATTATCTTGTTTAGAATTTATTTCATTAAAAATAAATGAATCATCTAAATTTTTTAATTTATTTTTAATAGAGTTTGAATTAAAATCATATTTGCTACACAAATTTGCCAATGCCATAACAGATGAATTTGTTTCATTTTTCAAATACTTTTCAAAATCTTTCAACAGACACATTTCCATAAAATCACCGTATTAATTTGTAAATTATCATTGAACTTCTTAAAATAAATAGTTTGTTGAAATAAGTCCTAAGAATTGTCCTTACTCCTAAGAATTGTCCTTACTCCTAAGAATTGTCCTTACTCCTAAGAATTGTCTTCACTCATAAGTAAAATTTCAATGAATTAAAAATTAAATAAGATTAAAATCAAAGATAACTACAATGAAAATCGAAGAAGTTAAGCACCCGGAACTCAAGCGGCTAATCACTATGATTTATCTGCATGAGGAAAACAACAATCAGGAAATGATTGAAAAAACAAAAGCTGAAATTAAAGAGTATCTTAAAGACAATACGTTCATCATATCAACGGAAAACGATGAAGCGGTTACCATCCCCTATGGAAATGACGGGAACTATGTCATTCCGATCTTTACGGATTTGGGCGAGTACAATCGTGGAATGGAATATTACGAATTAAATGAGATGGATGAAAACAAGGATTATGCGATAGAAAAAATAAAAAAAGTAGATGATCCCGATTTTCTGGGATATCTTATTAACATTGCAAGCGTGAGCTACATTACTCTTCTTTAAGGAAAGCTTCCTTTATGGCGTTTGCAATTTCAACGAATCTTTTTGAGACTTCTCCGTCCGGGTCGAGGGTTGAAACGACTCCGTCTTGGTTTGGTGAGTCACTTACCTTTTCAGTTAACGGCAAGTCACCGAAATAATTGATTTCCATTTCTTTGGAAAATGATTCTCCGTCACCTTCACCGAATACGTTGAGCTTTTCGCCGCAGTGAGGACATATGTAGTATGCCATGTTCTCGATAAGGCCTATGTTTTCAACGTTGAGCATATTGACCATCTTGACGCATTTCAATACGTCTTCCTGTGAAACGACGTTTGGAGTGGTTACCATTATTACCGCATCGATATTAGGAATGGTCTGAAGCACAGTTAAAGGCTCGTCTCCTGTTCCAGGCGGGTTATCGATAAATAAAAAGTCTAAAGGTCCCCATTCGACTTCAGCGATTAACTGCTTGATGGATCCTGACTTTTGAGGTCCTCTCCAGATGATTGGAGTGTCGATGCTGTCGAGCATGAACGCCATTGACATTACCTTAAGTCCGCTTGGAGCCTCTACAGGAATCATATTGTGGTTCTGGTTGACATATAGCTGTTCTCCTTCAAGACCAAGCATTTTAGGAATGTTAGGTCCGTGAATGTCCGCATCCAATATTCCTACGGAATAACCCAGTTTCTGGAAGGTTTCGGCAAGGTTTGCAGCAACAGTGGATTTTCCGACACCGCCCTTTCCGCTCATAACGGCTATTTTATACTTGATTTGGCCTAAGTTTCTTGCCAATTTGATTTCCTGTTCAATCATCTGCTTTTGCTGTTCGGGAGTCATTTCGCCCCCGTGACCGTGATGACCATGATGTTGATTTTCTGCCATTTTTCTCATCTCCCATATAATATTTAATTGAATTTTTTGCTTACCTCTTCAACTGCAAGGATTAAAGGATCGGTAACCATTGATACAGGCGGTGCGTAGGCGAATTCCATGTTTGACAGGTCAAAGCATGTAAGGCCTTCCGTAATGGCTAAAGTCATGGTATCGATTCTTTCGGCTACCCTTTCTTCAGCTATTATCTGACAACCTATGATGGTTCCGTTTCCGTCACAGATAACCTTGATGTCCATTGGTTTTGCGTTAGGATAGTAGCGTGCCCTCGTAAGGGCCTCGACCTTCTGCACAACAGGCCTGATTCTGTTCTGCTGGGCAAAGCTGGTGGTGTATCCGACCGCACCGAATTCCAGTTTTCCTACCTTGGAAACCATGGAGTTGAGTACAGGATTGAATTTTGATTTCTTGTCGCATATCGTACGGGCCAATGTCTTTGATTCCCTGACTGCAGTGGTACCTAACTGGGAAATGGTGTTTGAACCTAAGATGAGGTCTTTTGACTCTACGCAGTCTCCGACGGCATAGACATCTTCAACTGAGGTTTCCATCCTGTCGTTTACAAGTATTGCCCATCTTCCGATTTCGCATCCTGCCATTCTTGCAAGCTCAAGCTCTGCTCTTACACCGGTAGCGAGAATGACCATGTCTGCGTCGATTAGCTCCTCGTCTCCGAAGCATGCCTTTTCGACTTTGCCTTCACCGATTAATTTGGTGATTGGTTTTCCCAAAACGACGTTGATGCCTTCCATTTCAAGGTATTTCACTAAAATGTCGGACATGTCCTTGTCCAGAGACCTAGGCACGATTTGAGGCATCATTTCACTTAGGGTAACGTTCAGGCCTTGTTTCATCAATGCGAATGCGATTTCAATACCGATTAAACCTGCACCGGTTACAATTGCACTTTTGGCATCTTTCATTGCATTTTGAACCCTTTTACCGTCTTCAATGTTTCTGATTTGATAGACGCCGTCCAGTTCAACTCCGTCCATTGGAGGAACGAACGGTTTACCACCGGTAGCCAAAACAAGCTTGTCATAATTAATGGTTTTTGATTCTGATTTACCTTCATAGGTTACGGTCTTTTCGTCACTGTCAACTGCCGTAACTTCCACTTCGGTTATGACATCAATGTTTTTGGCCTTATAGTCTTCAGGAGTTCTCATTATAATATCATCAAAAGATTTGATTGTTCCGGACAGGACGTACGGAATGGCGCATGGAGAGTATGCGACCTTATCATCTCTTGTCAATACAACGATTTCACAATCTTTATCAATCTTACGAATATTTGAAGCTGTGGAGATTCCTCCAGCTCCTCCACCGACAATTACTACTTTCATATTAACATGATCCTATTAAATAAATAAACAATATATAATATATCAGTTGAACATATAAATAATTAAGGTATTTATTATGAAAAAGATTGATTTTGACCTGGAAAACAACCCATTTAAAAACTTTCAATCCGCAAGATACACGATGTCTGCACGAATTGACGTTGAAAAGCTATGGAAACTGTGTAAAGAAAATGACTATTCATTTTTCATTTTATCTTTGGGATGCCTTTCAAACGCCCTGAACAAAGTTTCCAACCTGAAAAGAAGAATAATCAATGATGAAGCCGTTGAATACGACTATCTTGAAGCGGTAAGTCCGATAATGGCTGAAGGCTCAGAGGAGTATAAGGAAATGAGGGTTAAAACACCACAGTGCTTTTCAGACATATTCGAATGGCACGATTACGTTCGCGAGATTTCACAAGACATTTTGAATGGCAAAATGGAAAGATTTCATCTTGAAATGGAAAAAAGGGACTTTACCAATATCGCAAACTATTCCTGCATACCGTGGGTTGACTTTGAGTCAATAACTACCTGCGTTCTTAATCCGGACCAGATTCAGCCACTGATTACCTGGGGAAAGGTTAATGAAGACTTTAAGATGAGCGTGTCAATCACCGTAAGCCACATCTTCGTTCACGGACGTGATCTGGCATACTTTTTTGAAAACGCACAAAAAGAATTTGATTCCTTTAAATAATGTGTAAAGAATATTTCTAAAAAACAGATAACTATTAATATATAAAAATCTTATAAAGGTTAACCATGAGAAAAATAACCTTAATTCTTTTGATAATAATAGTCCTGATTGCAGGATTTATGGTTTCAACACTTGCAAGCCCTATCCTGGTTATTGCAGAGGACGTTGACGAAGGCGGTGCCGGAGGCGTTGACATGGCCGCAAAGTTCTCAATGACAGGATTCGAATGGATTTATCCTGGAAGTTCAGTCAATGCTCAGGGCGAAACACTGCACAACATTCATGACGACCATCCGGATGACCCTTATGGAGCTGCCCGTGACATTATGGAATATACATACCATTTCAGACCTCATCTGATTGTCGGAATCAACAATGAGGCCGCAAATGCGATATACGGCGATGGAATTGTTGATAAAATCCGTTCAAACGATGCGTATAACGGATATGCCGGCAGCGCAAACGTTCAGGGAACAATGTCAAGAGGCGATGCCGTAAGCACTGCAATGAGCAACAGCCAAATGAATATATTACAGATACCTATACAGGCATTAATGGGAAACATTGCATTCCATTTTGGATGATTTCCCTTTTTATCTTTTTTTAATTATTTTTAATAAAAATATGCTATTTGATTAAGTATCTTCTGCAGGTACTTCTTTTTCAAAACGAATTCTCGCTTATTGGCTTTTCTGCCATTAATCAGAACCGTTTCATTCAATCTTTTTGCACCCAGAAATTCAGTGTCACCGGAGCGGATATTGTGAGCCTCGTCATTTAAAATCTTCATTTCAATCAGCCCGTAATCCCTTTTCAAAACATCAATTTCAGAGGTAATGTCATAAATCTCAAAATCAGTAATTACTTCATTGAAATGCCAGAAAATAAATAATTTCTCAAAGCCAAACAAATCATCAAAGGATATCAAATCATTAAAATCAATGCTGGCTAATATGAATGATTCAACCGGATAGCGAACGCCGCAGTTCTTATACTTATATTCCAGAACGCCGACTTTAAAGCCTACGTTTTCAAGGGCTTTCAATATATCCGAATCAATGTCATTAACGGATTTGCCAATTAAAGCTTCCAGTTCATCCATTTTATCTAAAAAATAAAAAAAGAGTAGAATTATTCAAAGTTAATTCCAGTAATTCTTAATCCGCCGTAATGGGATTTGTATTTGATGTTCAATCCGATAAGCAGTGGAGTGATCTTTTCGATGATGCGTGCCTTTTCAAGGATACCGCAGTCAATTGTCTTGACTCCAGGAATCTTGTTGATGATTTCGGCTGCAACTTCCTTGGACTGCTTGTCGTCACCTGCAATCAGACAGTCACAGTCAATGTCTTCAGGGATGTTTGACAGGTGAGAGTTTGAAATGTTACAGAATGCGCAGATTACTTTGGCGCCTGTTCCGTCAAGGATTGAAGCGGTTCTTTCGGCAGCTGATCCTTCCATCAAATCGATGAACCTGAATGGTTTTCCGCCAATAGCTGTTTCTAAAGGTACGGTTGCATCCATAACGATTTTATCCTTACAGAATTCCTTGATACCTTCAACTGTTGGTTTCTGTGCAGCCAGCGGCACGGTGATAATCAATACGTCACCTTCTTTTGCCGCATCTTCGTTTGCCATTCCTTTCATGTTGGATAAATCATAGTCAGCTAAATCTTTTTTAGCTTGTTCTACAACATCTAATGCTTTTTCTTCTTTTCTGGAACCTATAATGACGTCAACACCTGCAATTGCTAATCTTTCACCAATTCCAAGACCCTGAGGTCCGGTTCCGCCAATAATACTAACTATCATTTTATCACCATTATTATATATGTAAATCCTATATAAAAAGATTTTTGACTAGAAAAAATCCGATAAAACTGAAAATCATACATTAATTTCACATTTAAAACGATTTTTGATTAGCAAAAATTAAAATCATAGAATCAAATCGAAATAATCACTTCAAAAATAAATCACATTTGAATAAATAATTAGCAATTCCCCACATGGATTTTAAAAAATATCAAAAATGATAAGATTTTAACCGATATTATTGATTTTTTAAAGCAAAAAAGTAGATATCTGATACAGTTAAATAAGAAAATTTCCATAAATTAGAATGTTAATAAAAATTAAGGAAAAGATATTATTTTTTCCCGTACAGCAGTCCGCCGACAAATATCATGTACTCCGGAAGATGACCGTTTTCAGCGTAAAGTATTTTCAAGCCGAAGACATCCTCAATTAGCTTGTCCACGTTTCCGCCAAGGGATTCTATGGAGTATCTCATCTTGAACGGCATCTTGCATGGCATGCCGAACTCTCGGGTGCATTTCATGCACAGATTGCAGTTTCCCAAAAACAATCCCATAGAGTCCTCATTCTCCAAAACGTAAATGTCGTTCATCAGCTTGACCTTCATACGCTCAAGGCGCTTTAAAACGAATTCAAGCTCCTTGTCGGAAAATTCGTTTGCGATTTCCTCATCGTCAAAAATCATCTTGAAGGCAATTACCTTCAGTTTATCATATGAATTCCACACGTCCATAACGTCAAAGTCAAAAGGAGGACAGTTCCAGTTTTTGCCGTAATTGTCACATTCCTCACAAAGGCCCTCAAACCTTTCAATATCCACATAGCTTTCAATAAACTCCCCGACGTCAACGTCGGCAGTGAGCTTTTCAATCCCCTTCATATATAGATATTTCACAAAAAAAGTAAATAAAGATTTCTAAAAAATAAAAAAAAAAGAATTAGGTTTATACATCTGAGTAGAGTAAACCTAATGCCCTGTTGTTGAACAGGAAAATGAATGAATATCCGACCAGAGCGGCTATGATTATTCCCACATAAGGTATGGCGGTTATGAATGCGCAGATCATTCCTGCAATGCTTGAGATTAAGATTGCAATGATAAGATATGCTATGATTTTTAAAATGCCTATTTCTCTTATGTCTGAATAGATTTCCCTGACCCTGAAGGCTTCTCCCAAACTGTCATATTTGGCCAGCCTGCAGACTGCAATGTATTCGAAAATTGCAAATGCGATAAAGAATACGATTGCAATGATTGCGGTAACTGCAATGGCCGCAAATAGTGAGTTCCATAGGCCCTGAGGAGCAATGCTTAGGACGTCCGCCTGGGTTACGGTGCCGTTTAAGGCAGCGAATTTCTGAATGTTGCTTTCAGTTAAAATCTGTGAAAGCGGAACTCCGCAAATCAAAATGCCTATTATTGAAACGATAATCATCGGAATGATGAAGTATACAAAAGCCACGACAATATACTTGATGCCGTCAACGAAGTTCTTTACCCAGTCAAAGGCAGGGATTTCATCTTCAAAATCTATCGCTTCCTTGATTACGCTTAGGCCGTATCCCATTAATACAATGATTAATACAAGTGAAATGGCACTCAATGCCGTATACAATGTCTGGTTATATATTCCCAGCTGGGCAAATACTGCCTGAAGACCGCAGCATACTGCCACTACACCCACAATCATCCAGTTCTTATAGTCGGAAAGCGGATATTTTAATGCGTCTGTAAAAATTTCACCTAATTGCATATTTTATACACCTTTCTAAATTATACACTCTCAAAAAGAGATTATATAATATATTAAGTTAATGGTATATAAAATTAAGCAAAATTCAAATGAAAAAAAGTAAAAAAAGTAGCTATCATGAAAGATAGCCTTTTAAATCTATTCGTCTACGCCGAAGGATTTTTTAAGAAGGTCTGCGTTTACGAATCCTTCCTTGTAAATCTTACCGGTTGTCAAATCGTTGATGACGACTTCTGCTGGAGCGAACATTCCCTTATCGATTTTGTAGAAGTCAAATTCAGCTTCCTTAAATACGTCGAAGAATGGTTTTCCATATCCGTCAGCAGCTGAAGATGGTAATTTTGCAGCCACATCAGCGACATCGTCGTTTTCATCGGATTCAACATAGTAGTAGGTTCTTCCACCGAATAAAACGGCGTCGTTGGTTTTTCCCATTGCCTTGAGTCCGTCAGGGTCTACCGGTGCGATAGGAGCGATACCTGCAGCGTGTTTTACCTTGGTTACGTCAAACTTGATTGCTTCAAGCATCTTGTAGGTACCGTTTTCAACAACCCTTCCTGAAATCTGGATGGATCCTACAAGGGAGGAAGTTGGAGCAACTAAAAGATAAACGTTTTTAACGTCAACGTCACATTCATCGGCAATGTATTGTGCCACGTCTTCGCCAGGAAGTACGTCAGCTTCCAATGTTAAAATGGCCAAATCGGCATCCTTGTCTTCGTATCCGATTTCCTCATAGGTTTCTGCAGGCTTGAGTGCGATTGCACGTGCAGGACCTGAACCCAATGCAAAGAAATCTCCTACGCTTACAGACCATCCGGCCTTTTGTGAACCTAATGTTGAAATGGAAGGTGAGTCCGTTTTGATTTTTACGGAAGGAAGAGCGAATTTTTCAGACAAGTCGCCAGGAATTGAGATTCCGACGTCTGCGAGTCCACCCAGACAGACTTTAGTATAAAGTTCGCCTGCCTTAAAACTTCCATCTACATTTACACCACAATCCAAAACGGTAGCGCCGTTTTCTAAAGTTGATACTGCGATGTTTAATGCATCTGCTTTTTCAATCATTACATCTACGGTTTTTTTAGCTTCTAAGTTTACACTTACCATCATTTAACCTCGAATAAATATTAAACTTACAAAGTAAGTTATTAATTAAAATTATGTTCCAATATTATTTATATTTGCCTAATTAATACAAAAGAATATTATTAAAATTGATTATAAATAATTATCATGACCGAAGAAAGAGAAATCCCCAAGCCGAAAAGACCCCTAAAGAGAAGTTTGCTGATTTTTGTAGGAGAAGTAATAGCCCTCTATATCCTATGCTATTTTGGAATAGGAGTAAAAGTGAGCTATTTTGACGATATTGCCCTTTTTGTAATTTTCATCAGTATAATAAATGCCCTATTATGGCCCATACTGACAAGGGTATTCATGCCGTTTCTGGTTATTACCTTCGGAATAGGATCATTAATATTGAACGGGCTGATAATGAGTCTTTTCGCACCGATTTTCGGCTTTGAAATAACTGATTGGGGATTGATAATAGTTCCGATATTCATGGCTGCCGTAACCACTATTCTTTCTGCAATCGTAACCATAGATGACGATTCATCATATTACAGGTCCGTAATAAGGGACGCATTAAGAAAAAGGCCGAAAGATGCCAAGAAATATCCTGGCGTGATTGTCATTGAAATCGACGGTCTTGCACACAGCGTTTTAAATGAAGCCCTTGAAAAGGGATTGATGCCTGCCACGAAAGAGCTCATCGATTCAAAATCCCACACGTTAAGGGAGTGGGAAACCGACCTCTCATCACAGACCGGCGCAAGCCAGGCAGGAATACTTCACGGAAACAACGAGGGCATCACTGCTTTCAGATGGATTGAAAAGTCAAACGACAACCAGATGATGCAGTGCTCAGGAGTAAGCAAAGTCAAGGTTCTTGAAGAGAGAATTTCAAACGGGGACGGACTTCTTGTGGATAACGGCGCAAGCAGATCAAATCTCTTTTCAGGAGATACCGACAACGTCATATTCACATTCAGTAAAATCACACAAGTCAGAAAGCTCTTCAACAAGTCATGGTATTCCGTATTTTCAAATCCGAGCTATTTCGCATATATCGTTTTCCTGCTATTTGCCGACATGGGACATGAAATATATTCCCAGATAATGCACAAAGTGCGCGATATCCGCCCGAGAATCAAAAGGGGAATTCTGTATATCCCGACAAGGGCCGGAACCAACGTTTACATGCGTGAGATAAACACTTCAACCCTAATCGGGGATATGATGGTCGGAGAGGTCGACATCGCATATTCAACATACCTCGGATATGACGAGATTGCCCACCACTCAGGAGTCCGTGACAGCGACGCATTCAATGCCCTTAAGGACATGGACAGACAGATTAAACGCCTCATCGGCGCAAGCGTATATTCCCCAAGGCCGTACCAGTTCGTAATCCAGTCAGACCACGGACAGACAAACGGGGCAACCTTCACCCAGAGAAACGGCGAATCCCTTGAGGAGCTTGTAAAGTCACTGCTTCCGAATGACATGTCAATTTACGCAAACCTCTCATCCGACGAGAAACAGGCTCAGAACTTCGTTCCATTGATTAAAACCATAAGCAACTTGAGAGATGCGAACGATGATGATGCAGAGGGAGAACTGACCGATTCAGACGTTATCGTTCTTGCTTCAGGAAACCTGGGAATGATTTATTTGACCAGATGGACCAAAAGGCTGACCTACGAAGAGATTAATGCGCTGTTTCCTGAATTGATACCAGGAATCATCGAAAACGAATACGTCGGCTTTATTCTTGTGCGTTCAAGCGAAAACGGCGACATGGCAATAGGAAAGAACGGAATCTATTATTTAGATACTGATGAGATCGAAGGCGAAAATCCTCTTGAAGGCTTCGGAAAGAATGCCGCAAGGCACCTTAGAAGAAACAGCTCCTTTGAGCACACCCCTGACATTCTGGTAAACAGCTTCTATGATGCCGAGGCCGATGAAGTCTGCGCATTCGAAGAGCTTGTTGGAAGCCACGGTGGAATCGGAGGAGACCAGTCAAAGCCGTTTATTTTATATCCGTCAAGCTGGGACGTTTCCTCAGACGAGATTATCGGAGCCGAAAGCATCTATCGCATCATAAAGGAAAACACCAAAAAACTCAAAAATCAATGATGTATATAACTTATATTCAAATAAATCCAAAACGATTTAAACCTTATATAATGATTTTTAATGGTATAACAAAGTAATATCATGGACGAAAAAGAGCTATACCGGAAACTTGGATTTGTCAAGGTTTCACCATACAGGACAAACACCCTGAAAAGCATAGGCAATGAAATCAAGATGCCTTCAGAAATAGGAAAGGAACTGGACGTTAGAACCAGCCAGGTTTCAGCGGCGCTTTCAGACCTGAAACAGGAAAAGCTTGTGGTCTGCGTTAACGAGGAAATGAGAAAGGGCCGCCTTTACAAGTGCACGCAGATGGGTCTTGAAGTCCTCAAGTACCTTTAATATCTATCATAATGAATTTTGGATTCGTCATACCTTATTTTTACGCTGCCTTCATGAGCGGGAACGCCGACGCAGATGACCGCAAAGGGAATGCAGCAATCTGGAATGTTTAAATAGTCTTTAATTTTCTGGCTCCTGTCTTCAATCGGATGAAAGCCAAGCCAGACCGCACCCAAGCCTTCATAGGTTGCCTGAAGAAGGATGTTTTCACAGCACGCACCTAAATCCTGCTCAATCATTGACTTTATTTTAGCCTTTTCGAGATTTCCCAAAACCACAATCAGCTTTGATGCGTTTCGCGCAGGTTTTGCAAAGCGGTGCATCTCTGATATGGCAATCTTGTCATTTTCATCAGAGATTACTATAAATTCCCATGCCTGCTGGTTACAGGCGGACGGCGCCTGCATTCCTGCCTTTAAAAGTTCCTTCAACTGTTTTTCACTTACTTCCTCATCTGCATATTTCCTAATGCTTTGCCTTTCAAAAATCGGGTTCATGACAATACTTCCTCACGTTAATTATACTATATTTTTTGCGGTTATGATATTTATCTCTAGCGAAGCTGAAAACTATTCGATTAAATTAAAATAATGGCTTCACAAATTAATGCTTTTACTTTCAGGTGTTAATTTAATTGATGTAGTGATTAATTTAATGGCTAGTGTTAATGTTTTTTTATCTTTCATTAATTGTTGATGTAGATTTGGCGGTGGAAATTTATTGTTTTTGCAATGAATTAACTTTAGTATTTATAATCATGAATTTGAAATTATTGAAAAATCAAAATTATTATATGCAATTAACAATAAAATAATATTCAATATTTCCATCACAAGAAAAAAATTTCTTATAGATAAAATGATATAATTAATTTATAGACTTAAGGAATGTTAACATGCAAAATAAAATAAATTTTAAAATTAATAATTTTGGACCAATTAATGAGGCTAATATTGATATTAACCAAATCAATATTCTTGGAGGAATAAATGGAAGTGGTAAATCATTTTCCAGCAAATTATTATTTTGTTTTTTAACTTCCATATCTAATCAAGGAAAAATAATCGAAAATCAAGGAATATTCTCATCTTATGATTCCTTCATTAATAGATGGATAAATAATTTTTCAAGATCAAATCAGGATTCTATAGAATACGATTTTGGTGAATTATCCGAAGAAATTAATTCATTAATGTTAAATTGGAAAGAAAATAATATCAGTTACGAATATTTAGAAGATTTCTTCTTAAAATTTAAAAATATCATTGATAAATATGAACTGCTTAAAAATGAATCATGTAAAAATGATTTAGATTTAATTAAAGAAACTATTGATATTAATAAAAATGAATATGGATACATAACAAGAGTAATAAATTATTTATTATTTGTTGAATTCGGACAATCCCAAATGAAATTCTTTAAAAATGCTTTAATTGAATTTGGAGATGAATTTGATAATTTATTCAATTATAAATTAGATTTTAAGGATAATTCATTAAATATCTCATTTAACAATCAAATGAGCCTAAATAAATTTGATTTCAAAAATATTATTTATATTGATTCCCCATCATTATTAAATTTCTATATAAAGAATGATAATGGGCTTAAAATTAATGGAAATACTGGACAATTTCATTATTATAATTTATTACGAGGATTAATATCAAAAAGAGATAATAACTCCATAGCATTAGAAGAATTATATTACCAAAATAGTAAAAATTTAGAATCAAAATTTATAAACTTAATTGGTGGATGTTTTGAATTTGATGAAGAATCATCAAAGTTCATTTTTAAAACAAACGAAAACGAATATGATATTAAGAATATTGCATCAGGATATAAACAATTAGGCATATTGCAATTATTATTAACAAATAAATGCATATCACCTGGAGATTGGATAATTTTTGATGAACCGGAAATTAACTTACATCCAGGCATACAAATTCAATTAGCAGAACTTTTAGTAAAAATGGCTGTTGAATTGGATATTAGTATATACATAAATTCACATAGCCCATATATTATAGAAGCTTTTGAAGTTTATTGTAAAAAATATAACATTAATGATAAAACTAGCTTCTTTTTATGTGAATCAATTGATGAAACACATCAAAAATTTAATATTAATGAAATTAAATGTGAAAATTTAGAAATTTTATACGATAACCTTGCTGAGCCATACCATATTATTAATAAAGTTAGATTTGATAATGATTGGAATGAAGAATTTGAATAAAGGAGGGATTTTCTTTGTATTCAAATGAATTCAATTTTCTTAGATTTTTAAATAATCTAGTTCATTTAGATAACGATAAATATTCACAAACAATAAGTAAAGTTTCAATAGATAAAGAAAATAAAAAAAGTTTAGTTAAGTCAAACACTAAAATTTTAAACTTCGAAAAGATTATTGAAGAAGCATTTCAAAATCAAAGTTCACCAGCAACAGTCGATGGATTATACTTTAATTTTAATAAAAATAATAAATTAACATTATTTTTCATCGAATTTAAAGGAGATGATTTAACTCGAAAAAGTTGGAAATCCTTTTTCAAAGATAATATTTTATCACTTCCAGCAAATGCTTGCAAAAATCAAAATGTAAATTGTCCTATTAAAAATTTAGAATATAATCAATTAAAAACACTATATGAGCATTATAATGATGAAATAATACATCAGTTACATATAAAACCAATTGAATCAATTTTAATTGGATTACCTCAACTATTTGAAAATTATGCTAATGAGAAATTCGAAAAAATTGATATAATTTCTAATTACATTAAATGTAAAATACACATTATTTCTTCAGATTCTAGTAAAAATAAATCAAATAGTCATTTAACAAGTAAAAAAGAAGTAAAAGATAAATATTCTCTATATGTAAATAGAAAATTCTTTGAATATCAAACTTTTAATGTTGAAGATTATAAGGAAAATTTCATTCCAAAAATCGATTTATTCCCAATAAGCTTTATAGATATCATTATCTCCATTGTAGATCAAATAAATGAAAATAATTTATCTATGGATGATACTTCAAACATATTAAACAATTATCTTTCTAAAAATAAAATAAAAATCAAGGAACAACAAAAAGTAAAGCTAATAAAAACAATTAAATATTACATACAAAATTCATAAAAACCTAATATATCATTTTTTCATATTTTTATGTTTTTATTACCTTTTTTGTTTTATTTTATATATTAAGTATTAAATACTATTAATAACAAAGTTGAAAGCAACTCAGAATTAGAAAAAGATGAGAAATACGTTTTCTCCATCTTACCATTAACCAATCATGGCTATGAAGATGAAGACCAATTAATTAAAGAGTTATGCCAATTAACTCCTCGATTAAATATCTCTGAAAATGATAGGAGTAGAATCTGGTTATGTCAACTGATTTTAGTCGATTTGATTGTTGATGATGAAGATTTGGCTGAAGAATTAATGGAGACGATAACTATGTCATATTCAAGACTCGAAAGACGCGAAAAACGATTCAAAGATGCTGTTAAAAAAGCAGAACAAGAAAGAGACCAAGCAATAGAAAAAGCAGAACTAGAAAAAAAGGAAATAAATGATATTTTAGAAGAAGCCAAAAGTAATCGGGATGATGAAGGGCGTGTTACATTAAACAAAGCCACGTTTGATAAGCTGTTATCAATTACCACTAAACTTTAATATTTGATGGAAAAATTATCTTTCCCCATTATTTTTTGCTTTAATTCACAAAAAACAGAAAAAATAGTGGTTTTTTCTATTATTGCTGTTCACAACCCACAAATGTTTATTAAATAATATTATTTTTTTCTTCTAATTGATTTGATAGATTAACGGAGACGATAACCATGCCATATTCAAGACTAGAAAGACTCGAAAAACGATTAATTAAAAAAGCTGCTGAAAAAGCAGAACAAGAAAGAAATCAAGCAAAAAAAAGAAATGGATGAAATGAAAGATGTTTTAGATGTAGTTTCTAAAAATATTGATGAAAATGGGCATGCTACATTTAATGAAAAAACGATTAAAATGATTACGACAATTACTGCTAAATTTAATATGAACTAAAAAATTATCATTTCCCATTAATAATCTCTTCTATCTCACGGTTTGCATATGGAAAATCATTAACGTCAGTCAAT
Source organism: Methanobrevibacter millerae (assembly GCF_900103415.1). Classification (NCBI taxonomy): domain Archaea; kingdom Methanobacteriati; phylum Methanobacteriota; class Methanobacteria; order Methanobacteriales; family Methanobacteriaceae; genus Methanobrevibacter; species Methanobrevibacter millerae. Next base: position 41,905 of record NZ_FMXB01000020.1, on the reverse strand, counting down.
ATATGAATCTGGTCGCCGTAATTAATCTTGAAGTCCTCGCGGGCAATGACATAGCTTCCGTTTCTTATGACGGAAACGACGATTGAATTTTTCGGAAATGGAATATTCTGGATTTCAACGCCAATGTATTTGCAGTCCAGAGGAACCATATACTCTGAGAGGACATGTCTGGAAGGTTCGGGAGTGAACTTTTCCTGGCGTTTATTTAACAATCTCTCAAGCAATGCTTCATAAATCGGCTCGTTTCCAAGAAGCGTCGGAACGATGTATGCTATAAGGCAGACAAGAAGCATTGCAACAAGGGCTTCTGTTGAGCCTGACATTTCCGAAAGGAGAACGATTCCAGTTATAGGTGATCTGACGGTTGCCGTGAAAAATCCTGCCATGGAGATTATGATGAACTTGTAAATTAAAACGCTTTCAAGCCCGCAGATAGGTATGAAAACAGATGCGAAAATGGCTCCGATATATGCTCCCAAAACAAGTATAGGCAAGAATATTCCTCCTGGAGCTCCTGAAGAAAAGGAAAATACTGAAAATAATGCTTTTGCAACAAAATAGATTAAAAGCAACGTTAACGAAGGCATTGCAACTCCGAGCAGATCCATCATGAAATGGCCTCCGCAGCTTACCTGAGGCAAGGTTAACGCAATTACGCCTGAAACAATAAATACAGCCACGAACTTGACTTCAAGGCTTAAGTTAGGTATTTTGGCCCACAGGTCCTCGGCCTTTATCATTGCGACGTTATACAGGTATCCGAGAAGTCCCAGAACAAGACCAAGCAATATCAAAAGCCAGTATGAGGATAAGGGAATGTTGGATATCGGGAATGAGAGAATCGTTGACTGGCCGAAAATCAGGTTTGAAATGAAATCGGACACGATAGCTGATACCAATGCAATGAAAACCAATGTTTTATCAAAGCCGTGATTGATCTCTTCCAAAATGAAAATAACACCTGCCAAAGGAGCGTTGAATGCTGCAGTGATACCGACAGCAGAACCTACCAAAATAAGCCTCAGCTCATCTGTTTTTGATTCTTTAAAAATCTTTGAAACCCCTTTGCCGGCCATTGCGCCAATCTGGACTGACGGGCCTTCAGGACCCAGCGAGAGCCCGCCTAAAGCAGTGAATACTCCGCCGACAATCTTTGCAAACAATGTCTTATACCAGTTAACATCGAGAAATCCCTTGGTTTCCGCATTAACCTGAGGTATTCCGCTTCCCATGGCGTCCCTTTCCCATCGCATAAGCCATGCCGTCAGCAATCCCAAAATGATTAAACCTACAAAAAAGACTATAATATATATGAGATTTCCATTAATTATATCCAAATAGCTTCTTAAAACGTCTTCAGATGCGTATAAAAGATACCTGTACAGTGATACCATCAATCCGGCAAATATACCGACCAGCACTCCCTGTACGGTCAGCTTGAAAATATGCCTCGGATTTTCTACAATAGATTTTAGAGTGTCCTGTACCTGCTTCATAATATTAACTATTTGCTCTCATAAATTAAATAATTTTATCTGAAAGTTAATCAGTAGTATTTCGTTGCAAAGGCTATTACCAGCGTTGCCAAAAAGCCTATTATGAAAATCATTGCATAGGAGTCATAGCTGTCCTTAAACCTGTCGGGAAGTCTTATTCTGTCTGAAACGATAATCGGAAGCAGAGCAAAGAGAGGTAAGAAATATCTCGTGCTTACTCCAAGCGCCCTTTGGCCAACATCGGCCCATGTCAAAAGCTGAACAAAGCACGTTCCCACATATATTATCAGAAGTACCATAAGTGTTCCAAATCTTGCTTTACGGCTGAATCTGGTCTTTTTCGGATAGAATAAAAGCGTTGCAGCCAGAAATATCCAAATCAGGATTGTGATTAGCTTATAGTTGTCCGAATAGTGGTTCGGATTGTTGGCGCCAAAGAAATTAAAGAATCCTTTAAGAATCGCTCCAAGGTTGAACGTGAAAATCTGTTTTAGGAAGTACAGGATGCTTACAGGATGATTTATCAGATATTGCATCTGCAGTGAAGGATTCATGTAGTTGAGCTTTGATCTCCATGAATGCATAAGTGCCGGTGTCGAATACGTACTCCACAAGACTCCAATCGCACTTACGGCAAGTATACCGAGTATCATGTAGGTTAAAGCCTTCTCGTTTTTAAAGTTTGACTTAGGAACAAGCAATATGAGAAAAACGAACGCCAGATACGGCAGCTTGCATAATCCCAAAAGAAGCGAAAGAGCGCAGAATATTGCGATTTCCTTTGTGTCAAGGCTTTCCGTTTCCGCTTTGTAGAGATATATGAAATATGCTATCGTAAGGAGTCCAAGACCAATCACCATCGAATCTATACTTACCGAAGCCGCCTGATAAATCGAAATCGGTATGCAGGCAACCGCAAGAAGAGGAATCTTCAATGCCGGAGTCTTTTTAACCGCAAGGGATATCACTCCCGCATAAAATATTAAATTGAACATTCTCGGAAGCCAGAGCATCCATATGACGTTCATATCAAAGAACTTGGCTAGAAAAACCCCTATCGCCTGAGGCAGGTATCCGTAAAAGGGATTTTGCTCAAATGCAGAGCCGTCAAGAATCATTGTATAGTTAATCTTGTCCGTATCTCCGGGCGTGTCAAAAACCGTATTTTCCCGGTTGTGCAAAAAGAACATGTGGCTTTGAACCGTCTCAAATCCCACGTCCGTATTTAAAGCCTTGCTGTATCTTCCTTCGGTATGATTGTAGAGCCTGTCCAGATTATGTTCTCCGCTTTCCCAATGGGGAACTATAATCCCTCTCGAGGTGATTTCAGCCCGCGTAAGGTGTTCCAGCTCATCGCTTACATCTACAATCGGAACAATTAAAGCGGTAATCAGCCCAAAACATATTATTATGACGAATGCGACCTTGTATAGCTCGTCTTCAGAATCGTGCATGAAATAATAGGTTATGCACAGTATTCCAAGAATCGCAGCGATTATGAATACGCATATTGGAAATTGGGGATGTGCAAAGTTTTTGGATGTTATAGTGGATGCGCAGGTAACCGCAATAAAAATAAGATAGATTATCCAATACTTTTTGCAATCCATTAACGTTTTCGTGAAATCATTTGAAAAATAGCTATCCTGCGACATAACTCCCCCAATAATACTTTATGCCTAATATTATTTAAAATCTTATATTGAATTGCCTGCATTGCAACTACATATTGGGGAGCAAAAATAAATAAAACTCTAAACTTAATCTTTCAGACGCTTTGTAATTCTCCACTCATTTAGCAAGAATTTAAATAATTATCATTTAAATTGTTCATTAAATAAGTATATTCTTGTATTTAGTGCTAAAATCATTAATCATTTTTAGCCGCCGCCACAACCGAATGTGTTATTTTTATTAAGCATTAAATACAAAGTTTATATCATATATAAAGAATTTTTTTATATATATTTATACAGCAAAGTAACTGACGGGAATGGTCAGGCCAAGTTAAACATTATCCTGATGCCTGGCGAATACATTATAACTTCAAGCTATAATGGAACAAACATTGCAAACAAAATTACTGTTCAAAGTTGAGACTAATTTCTCAACCCATTTTCCTTTTTTTTAATTGATTTGATTTCTGAATTACCAACCCCACTTTTTTAAGCAGAATATTTGTAATTAATGGTAGATGTAGTTAACAAAATTTGAAAACGATTAATTTAGAATAAAATATTTAATTTATCGTTTAATTAAAAACAAGGTTTTAGTATTAACCCACATTTTGGTGATGCCTCAAAGCTAATATAATGATATAAAAAAATAAATGGAAAAGTGGAAAAAATGAAATTCCTTCCACGTTAAAAAAAGACAGTCTAGATATAACTTTCATCCTTTTTTCTGAAGTGAGCTTGCGGATGGTCGCATAGAGGACATACTTCAGGAGCTTCCTTTCCGTAATGTATGTATCCGCAGTTGTTACATTTCCATGCAATCTCTTCATCTTTTTTGAACACCTTATCTGCAGCAATCTTGTCGGATAGGGCATTGTACCTTTCTTCGTGAGCCTTTTCGGTAGCTGCAGCAGCGTCAAACAAGGCTGCAATATCTTCAAAGCCTTCTTCACGTGCTTCAGCTGCGAAGTTCTTATACATTTCTGTCCATTCCTCATGTTCTCCTGCAGCAGCATCAGCGAGATTGTCGGTTGTAGGAGGTACTTTTCCACCATTCAACAATTTAAACCAGACTTTTGCATGTTCCTTTTCATTGTCGGAGGATTCCTGGAAAATTTCCTTGATTTCAACATATCCGTCTTTTTTGGCCTGGGATGCGTAAAATTCATATTTTACACGAGCCTGAGATTCACCTGCAAGTGCAGCTTTTAAGTTTTCTTCAGTTTTTGTACCTTTTAAATCTGCCATAATATAACCTCAAAAATTATATAGTTAAATATTTTGATTTAATATCATATTAACTTTTACAAAAAAACCTTTAATCTATTCTTGACCCTTAAGGGATTCTACCATGTCAAGGTTCTTGATTTTGCCTGAAAACAACAGATTTATAATTATTGACAGTGAAAAGGTTATTGCTGCAGTCAACAACAGATTATTAAGAGTTAAAGAAGGCACCATATATAAATTATCACCTGATCCCCGCCAAATTACTTTTAGAATATAGAATCCTAAAGGAACACCCAATAGATATCCTATGAACGTGAAAATCAGGTTTTGTGTTAACAGAAATCTTCTCAAATCCCTGCTTTTGAATCCCAACACCTTAAGAGTTGCAATTTCCCTTTCGATTTCAGTGAATGACAAAAGCCCCAGATTATATAATACGACAACAGCCAGAATGCAGGCAAAAAATGTCAATATGTAAATCAGAAGCCACATGCTCTTGGTTGACTCATCCCAGTTATCAAGGATTTCACTAATGGAAACAGATGTTTTAATGCCATCATATGATTCATTCACATAATCTGACGTTATAATACTGGTAACAGTGTAGTTTAATCCCAAATCCTCCAGTTTTTCCGGAGACATGATTAGGCCCTGGGAGGAAGGGTCCGCATGGATTTTATCGATAGTCGCATTAACCCAATCATTTGATCCCATAATATGCCATTTGACAGTATCTCCAATGCCTACTCCCAATAAATCTGCCATCTTTTGTGAAATTGAAAACTCATCAGATGCAATTTCTATCCTATTCTTATCCTTATCCGTTGGCGTTATCAAATCAGTGTTGTTTAAAACCTGAAGGAGTCCCGATTTCTTAATGTCACCGGATTCCATTTCAACCGGTTCTTCCATTATCTTTTGCCCGTTTACTTTGCCTGCCACCTCATCGATTTGAACATCAGATGCGTTATCATCTATAATCAGTTTTGAGTCATAATGTAGTATCTGACTGTACTCCCAATTTTTTGCATCGTTGACCCCATCATACATTCCAAATGCACCAACTAAAAGTGCACAGCAACCCATAACACCTATAATAGTCATTAATCCTCTTAATTTATTTCTTTTAGCATCTCTGTAATTCCAGCGAAAATTGAATGACAATCGATTCCAGATTCTTGACCTTTCAAGTAATCCGGAAGTTGACGCCTTGGGAGGCTTAGGCTTTATGGTCTGAGAAGGCTTTTCGTTTGAAATGTTTTTGACGGCATAATATGAAACCGCAACCGAAGACAAGACCATCAATGCAACTACCAGTACGAAATTCAAAGTCCAGATAGGTTTCCATGACGGCATCGCATATACTTCAGTCATTGGCTCAAGAAAGATTGAAGGCACTATCATCGGACCTAAAATCAGCCCCAAAATGGATCCAATCAGAACCAGAAAGAATCCATACGATATATAATGTAGGGTAATTGTAATGCTCTTAAATCCAACCGCCTTTAACGTACCTATTTGAGTTCTCTGATGTGCAATTATCCTTGTCATTGTAGTTGCAAGAATAAGCATTGTAATTAGAATGAACACAACAGGGAAAATGTCCGCCATCATTTTGTGCTGAGAGATTTCATGTGAAAAGTGATTATGACTAGGATGTGAAGACCTGTCAAGAAAGGTGCTGTAATAACCGTTCAGACGATAATCCAGCAACTTTTCAAATGTGCTGCTTTTACCGTCAAATTTAACATTCAAAACATTATATGTGATATTGTCTTCGGGAAATGCATTATGTGACAGGTAGGCAAAGCCCATCTTGCTGAAATCCAACCTCGTTGAATAGGATGGAGTATGATAAATGTATTCAGGCGAATAGCCAATACCTCTGATCTGCTTTTCTATATGGTAACCTTCAGCATCAAAACTGATGTTGTCACCGACCTTAAGACCCTTTGCATCTGCAAAATACTTATCCAGCCACACACCATCGCTGTCATTAATATCCACTTCTGATCCTTCAACAGGATAGAATTTGGATATCGTATTGTTTTCAACGAAGTGCAGCTTTATCTCGGGGTCATTGTCAAAGTCCGCCACCGAATCAACTACCAGCTGCCGTTCCATTTGTGTGGTTGCGCCTAAATACCATACCTGATTCAGAAAAAGGTCATTCAGGTAAGGCGAATAAATCCATCCGTCAGCAAAGTTGGTTTCCTCATAAAATTCTGCCGAATTAGCCTCAAGTCCGGCAGATTCGGCACTGATGCCGACAAAAACGAAAACACCTAAAAATGCCATTAAAAAGATGGATATGAATTGGGCCTTATTGTTCCATATGTCTCGCATCATCTTTTTTGCAAGCATATACTCACCATTCCAAATCAGATACTCTTTTCGGATTGTCGTTGATAACAATACTTTCTATCTGGCCGTTTTTAATTCTGATTACCTTGTCTGCGGCTTCCGCCAAAATCGCATTGTGAGTTACGATAATAACTGTGGTATTTTTGTTGTTGCTCATATCCTGAAGCAGATTCAAAATCAGAACACCCGTATTTGAGTCAAGAGCTCCAGTCGGCTCATCACATAAAAGCATGGTAGGCTGCTTGGCCACTGCCCTTGCAATGGATACCCTCTGCTGCTCCCCTCCGGACAGCTGTGCAGGGAACTGATTTGCATGTTCCTTAAGACCGACTGAATCCAGTACGCTCAATCCATCGATGTCAACGTCCACAATATCCTTCATAAGCTCGACATTTTCAAGAGAAGTAAGATTTGGAATCAGATTGTAGAACTGGAAAATGAAACCGACGTTTTTTGCCCTGTAGCTCGTCAACTGATTGTCGTCAAATGATTCTACATGCTCGCCGTTGACGATAATCTGGCCGGACGTTACGGAATCAAGACCCCCTAAAAGGTTTAAAAGTGTTGATTTGCCCGCACCGGAAGGTCCAAGGATTACTACAAATTCCCCTTCATCAATTGAGAAATTCACGTCATCCATCGCTTTTAAAACATGATCCCCTGATTTGTACTCTTTGTTCACATTCTTGAATTCGATAATCGTAGTCATTGATTAACCTCATATATATTTATGATTTTTCAATATATTAATTAGACTGTTATGAAATTTTCAGGGACTGTCAATTTGTTAGGTCTTCTTTTCGTCTTTTTATCCATCCATCTTTTTTGTGCATTAGTGCACTCCATAATCCTTGCATTGTTCTATAACTTCTTTTTTCATATTTTGGCATTGTATTTCCATTGAAATTTTCTAATTTATTATTGGTGCTGTCCAAATGTCTTTTATAGTCATTTTCCATGAATCTTAAGAATTTTCTGTATTCTGTGAAAAAATTTTTTTTCAAATAATTTGCTAAATGTTTTGGATAATCGTTTATTTCTTTTTTTAATTTGTTTACATAATCTATTGCTTCATTGAATGTTGGTTTTTTGAATAATTCCATGAATTCTTTTATATATTCCCAAATTTCTGATTTTACTTCTTCTTTTTTCTATTTTATGATTTCATTGATTTCATCTTTTGAGTATTTTTGATGTGTATTTTTTAATTCTAAACGATAATCTGCCATGTCTTCATTTATTTTCTTTTCCATGTTGGATTTTATGTTTTTTTTTCTAAGTGAAATGTGCAGTGTTGATGAACAAATCCTAATTTGTTCATAATTTGGTCATATTCTGGTTTTAAATCAGTTACTATGGCAATACGGTCTTTAAACGGAATACTCATATCAATAAAATCTTTAATGAGATTATGCTTTAGTTTTTTGGTCAACATAGATGCCACAGGAACGTTATTGACTAAATCAAATAGGACAAGATAGTAAACCCATTTTCCGTTAACTTTCTCCCACTGTTCGTCATATGCGTAATATCCTGACAGTTTTATTTCATCATTGAAATAATAAAATTTACCTTCAACTAATAAAGTTTTTCTTATCGTTTCATGAGATATATTAATACCCAACCAGTCTTTAATTAATCTTTTAATAGTTCTTAATGAAATCCAACTATTTTCACGAGCATTAACAATCTTATTTTTAATAATATTTGAAAAATTGGAGTATTTAGCATAAAATCCTAAAAACTCTGTTTGAGATTTTTTTCCACATTTACGACATAAATATCGTTTTATTTTGACTTTAATTGGTATTCCCTTTTCTAAATATAATGTTCTCCAATTATAATCTTTTTTAATAATGTGTTTAGATCCACATTTACAACAATGACGTTCACGATATTCTATAACCCCATCTGAGTTAACAAAGAACGTATCATCAAGAATGCTCTTAATTGGAAGAATAATTTGAAAAGAATTATCTAAAATCTCGCGTCTATTATCATGCCTAATCGGATCAACAAAATCACCGACAAATATATATTGACCATTTTCCAATATAACAAATGGAAGACAATTATTTTCGCTGTACATATATAATAATTTGTCTTCCAACCTATATATAGTTTATTACACTTAAAATTTAAAATTAAAAACAAAAAAATAATTATAAGTTAATTAAGTAATATATAGTTATTAAAATACAAATTAGAAACATATTAACAAAAATAAAAAATCAAAAATGTGCAAAAAATTAAAATCAAAGAATCAAAAACAACCATCATATTTAAATCTTTAGTTGAAAAAAGAAAAAATAGACTAAAAAAATAATAAAATGGGAAATACACATAAATCAATCACTTAAGACCTAACAAATTGACAGTCCCTAATTTAAAAACGAAATTTTAATACTTTTGAATTTATTAAAGGATAATATCATTTTTATATATGTTTTGGTATTTTCAAAAAAAAAAGTGTGCAAACCTTAAATAAAATGAAATATTTGAAAAAATATTAATACAATCATCAATATAGATAGTTTCAGTGAACATTTTTTAAAGATTGATTAATATGGCAAAAGACAAACTCAAATCAACAAACAAGAAGCAGATGATGAACGCCATTTATCTCATATTAATCATTTCAAACATCATTCTTTTTATAGGATTAATCGGTTATTATTCAAAAACCGGAATAAACGTCCAATTGCAGACTTATGAGTATTTTTCAAGCGTTGTACCTACCGTTATAATCATAGGATTCATTACGGCAAAATTATCCGGATTAAGGGAAAAAGGCGGATTGCTATATGAATTAGGCGCATTAATCATGATAACCATAATAAGCATCATGACTTCCTATTTCGGCGAAAAGGCAAATACCGCAGAACTTTTCGGCCCATATCTGGAAATGTTCAGAATCTTGTCAATAACCCTGATTTTCATTCTTTTGGCGACCATGCTAAAGCCCTTCAAGGAGATTATACGCGGCAAATTCACCAAAAGGAATATTTTCGTATGTTTCATCATATTTGCCTTACTGGCTCTTTACGCCACATACTTCACCATAGACGTTGACGGCGCTCCGGCAAATGTCAGATGCATGGTGGTTATGATCAGCGGCCTGTTTGGAGGTCCTTTTGTTGGAATACCAGTAGGAATCATATCCGCAGCATACAGATTCTCCATGGGCGGAGTCACTGCACTTCCATGCGCCGTTTCAACGGTGATAAGCGGAATTGTAGGAAGCCTGTTTTTCATTTTAAACGATAAAAAATTCCCAAGGCCTCTTGAAGCCATTATAATAATGTTTCTCTTTACCGGCTTTGAAATGCTTATGGTTGTTGTAATGACACCGTCAGACATTTCATTCCCTTTCATTCATAACCTTTATCCGGAAATGCTTTTCGCATCAGTTGTCGGAATAATACTGTTCTCTTTAGCCATCAAAACCAGGAAAGAAGATATGGAGTCTTCAAATGGTGAAAAAGAAAGTATTATCGAGGAACTAAAAGACAATCTGGATTCAAGCGATGAAATCAAAGCCCTTAAAGATGAAATCAGAACGCTTAAAAAGGATATTGAAAATCTTAAAAAGGAATAATCAATACTTTACTATTTTTATCTTTCACGGTATGCATGCATACATCACCATGCTAAAGAATAAATTAATGAACACGTTAAATGCAAGAAAACCCGTTTAAAAAATACACTTATTATGTGAAGTATTAATTTAATGAAAAGAAAAACTCATTTAAAAAAAAAGAAATTGTTTAGTTTGAGCTTCTCCAGGTGTTTCCGCACTTGGCGCATCTTATGAAATTGGTCGGGGCCTCATCGGCGGAGCGCGTCTGCACCGTCCACCAGTATCCCTTTGTCCCTCCGCATCTGTAGCAGGTTATCCTTGTCGTCGGAAGGGCAACGTTATTATTGTCGGTTACGATGACTTCCAAATCCTTATTCTTTTCGCCTTCGAACCTGTACTGCTCATCCAAATCGTTTTCACTAAGGGATTTTTCATAGCCGCATGCACATTTGATTACGCCATTCTCGGGCATCAGCATCGAACCGCAGTTAGGACAGAATTCCATATCACAAACACCATTAAAAATTCGTAAGTATTAATTTAGAAAAAATGATTTATAAAATAATCGGTTTTGAAAAAATAAAATGAAAATGGAAAAATCTGAAATTAATTGAAAAGATCAGCTTCTTCCAGTTTGTCCTCGAAATATTTAGTGTGCTTATCAAAGCTTCTCTTTAAAACAAACGCAATTATCGGGATAACCAGACCCAAGGCCAGCAAGACTAAAAATGACGGAATGTAATTGGCCCATATCAGTCCGAGCTGTGATTCACGTATAAGGTTGATTGCATGGGTCATCGGCAGGTAAGGATATATAATTCCGAAAATCTCGTTCATGATTTCAACAGGATAAATACCTCCGGTACCGGATATCTGGAACACGAGAAGAATAATGACTATTCCCTTTCCGACGTCTCCGAAAACGGAAATCAGCGAATATATCAACATCATGAATGCCAATGCTACGAAATAACAGGAAAAGATAAACATCAATGGATTTGATATGTCAATTCCCAAAATAAAGCATCCTATTAACGTAACGGTTGTCTGCAGAATGGCCAATGTATTGAATAAAACCAGCTTGCCCAGATATACTTCATGAGGCCTGTATCTGGTACCTACGCTTGAACCAGTCTTAAGCATTACGCAGGTAATCAGCGCACCGACCCACATACATAGCGCCAGATAAAACGGAGACACCTGTGAACCGTAATTGCTTGTTGAGAACTCCTCATGCCTGTCCAATTTGACCGGAGCGTAGAAATAATCTCCGACTTGAGATTCGTTCAAACCGGTTACTGCATCCAATCCGCTTGCAGCACCGGACAATGAGCTTGATGCCGTAAATAATGCAGTAGCAGCTGAATTGGCCAATAACTGAGCTCCGGCAGCAAGGCTTACTGAACCCTGACTCAATTGATCGACACCGCCTGAAAGCTGACTTGCACCGCCTGATAATGACATTGCACCACTTGAAACGGCACCGGCTCCATCTGCAACCTGGTGAGCGCCGTCATTAAGCTGATTGACTTTTTGGGAGACATTCTGGGATTTTTCATTGATTTTGTCCATTTCATCCTTTACAGCTTGGGAAGATGAACCGTCCTTAATGTATTCAGTAACCTGTGAAATCTCACCCGTGACCTGATTGACCGTTGAAGCGGCCTGACCGGTTCCTCCTGCGACCTGACCTGCACCGTCTGCAACCTGACTGGCGCCTGTAGCCAAATCATTGGCGCCGCTTGACAACTGATTCGCTCCGCTTGACAGCTGATTCGCTCCGCTTACAAGCTGGCTTGCACCGCTTCCGACCTGACCAGCACCATTGGACAATAGAACTCCTCCTGAAGCCAGCTGACTTGCTCCTGAAGCCAGACCTGACTGAAGTTCGCCCAGTTTATTATATGCAGCCAGATTAATGAAAGTAACGATTTCGGCATTGATGTTATTGTATACCTCCTTTGCAGCGGCATCGGTCAGCTTGGCTGCAACGGGATTGGTTTTTTCATTAACCCTATATTCCAATACGGCCGAATGAGGATCATCGGTTGTAATCGAGACTATCGATTCACTGAAATTGGCGGGAACGATAATGCCCGCATAATAGGTTCCGTTATGGATCCCTTCCCGCAGTTCATCGGAAGTTACAAAAACCCACTCGAACTTGGTATTATTCTTGAGCATCTCCACCAGATCGTAACCTGCATGAATATCAACACCCTGATATGAGGCGCCCAAATCGTCATTTGCAATGGCAAACTGAACGTGATTGGTGTTTTCATATGGATCCCAGCAGGCATAAATATTTATCAGCCCGTAGAGAGAAGGCAATATTATGATTGCTATTAAAACCAGTATAACAATCGGATTTGAAACTGCGGATTTGGCATCCTTTCTTATTATTTCAAAAATGTTGTTTCTCGTATCCTTTCTAAACTTCAATAAGTCCTGAAATCCCATTTAAATCACACATAATTATAATATTCCGACTCCTTCAAGCATTGCCTCAATACCTAAAAGAATAATGGCAATTCCACCGATTATTTCAATGTAATCTGCATATTTTATAGCTATTTTAGTGGCGTAAGTTCCCAGTAACAGCCAAATGATAACTGCAATCAGACTTAATACACACAGTATAATCGGATTTACATGTGCTACAGCACCCTGGGAAGCCAGAATAAGGTTTTCGATGTTTCCAAAAATAAGCAAACCTGAAAAAGGAGCATAATCTTTCCAATTTACCATCTTAAGCATCTCCTTTTGATCTTAAATTTTTAACGGCTCCCACAACGGCCTGAATACCCAAAATGAATATTGCAAGACCACCAATAAAGTTGATGATATTGGAGTACTGCATTGCAGCGTCGGTCGCTACAGTTCCCAAAATAAACCAGAGGATTACAATAATTATACTTAACAAACCTAAAACTTTTGGATTCACACCTTCGACAACACCCTGTGAAGCAAGAATCAGGTTTTCAATATTTCCAAAAATAATTAACCACATAAATGGCAAATATTGTTCCAACATAATAAATTCACCATATTAATTTATATTGAAAGCCATATATATACTATTAACAAACGAAACTCGTAGGTGGTTATTATTAAAGTAAAAGTGCTAATTTTATTTATTGTGCTGTTGTTTTCAATCACTGCAGTCGGTGCAAGTGATTTGAACGATACGGCACTGATTGGTGATGATTCCAATATCGGGGCTTCCCAATCAGTATTTGAAACTCATGATGATTTGGAAAAGTATTATGGAGGTTCCGAACGCTTTGAAGTGAAACTTTATGACAACGTGACTTATGACAGCGTTGTCTTCAACATTAACAACATCGACTACACAAGAGCAGTTGTGAACTCAACCGCTTCAATAGCAGTTAACCTGGATTCCGGAGTCTATGACATTACCACAACATGTCCTGAAGCCGGTGAATCCGTGAAAAACAAGATTACCGTTAATCCAACAATAATAGCTGATGATTTGACCAAATACTTCAGAAATGCCAGTCAGTTTGAAGCTAAAATTTTAGACAGCCAGGGAAAAGCTGTCGGCGCAAATGAGAACGTCGTATTCAATATCAACGGAGTATTCTACACAAGACAGACCGATGCAAACGGTGTCGCTCACTTAAACATTAACCTCGATCAGGGAAAATACACAATAACGACAACAAACCCGGTAACCGGTGAAAAGAAGTCCAACAGCGTCGAGGTCTTATCACTTATTGAAAGTCATGACTTGACCAAGTATTACAAAAACGATTCACAGTTCGTCGTTAAAATCCATGGCGCCAAAAGCGGAGAGGTTCAATTCAACATCAACGGAGTATTCTACACCCGTCCGATTAATTCAAACGGCGAGGCCACTTTAAACATCAACCTTGCCCCTTACGATTATGTCATAACGACCGAATACAACGGATGCAGACAATCCAACATCGTTTCAGTATTGAGAACCCTTAAAACCAATGACCTTAAGCTCTTCTATAAGGACGGTTCACAGTTTTTGGCTGAAGTGCTTGACGGTCAGGGAAAAAGGCTTAAGGGAGCTGAAGTGGAATTCAACATAAACGGCATAATCTACCACAAGACTACTGATGCTCTGGGAATAGCCAGACTTAACATCAACCTGCCTGTGGGATTATACATCATTACTTCAACATACAACGGATACTCCGCAGCAAACAGCGTTATCGTAAGTGAATTTATTGGCGGCATTTTTGACAGCATTGGAAACTATTCCGCAGCAGACATCAAGCGCATGGCATATGAAATGCTTAACGACGTCAATTTAAGCGTATGCATGCCTTCATATATAGGAAACTTCAAATGGAGCATTCCGTTAACTGACCTGAACAACAACACATTATCTCCTATGATAATAGACACACTTGAACAGACCATTAAGAACACTCTTGAAAACGCCATGGGAAGTTCAATTCCCAGCGGACTCACCGATGCCATTGAAAGCAGCATCAGAAGCACAATATCCGATGCAATACCTTCAAGCATTCCAAGCGCTTTAAGAGCTACAATTGAAAATGCAATATATAACTCTTTAGAAAACACCTTAAAAACTGCAATAGCTGATGCAGTACAAAATGGCATAGCTAATGCATTGTCTGACACCATATCTAATGCTATTCGCAGTTCAATCGAAAGCGCCGTTGCCGACGCCATTAAAAACTCAATGGCAAATTTCCTATCATAAGGGTTTTACATTAACCCTTCTTTTTTTAATTTTTTATCTAAGAACATCTACATACTGCAAAGGAAATCCTTGAAAAAAATATCATCATCAATAAATATTGAAAACAGACATCAGAATAATCAATTTCAATAACATAAACATGATTTTAATGATAGCTGAATCAAAGGAAAATAAGTTAAAATTTTAAGCGAAAAATAAAAAAAAAGTTTTAAGTAGAGGCTCAACCCTCTACCATAATCAGCTTACCTGTCGATGGATCTTTATAAACCTTACCCATTTCAGTATAACCCTGACCTGAGCTGTTTGAAGTGTCTGGAGTCTCATTCAGTTCCTGACCCTGAGTAACTTCAGAAACACTGCTGATAGTCTCCATAACCTGTTGCTTTTGTTCTTGCGTCATGTCATCATTAAAGACAATTGATTGCATGTTCCAACTGATGATTACAAAGACAAGAAAACCAACTGCAATAACAAGCATTGCATCCACAAGGTTAGCCGTACCAGCCATAGGGTCTTCTTCAACACGATTAGATCGTCTTCTTTGTTTTTTTCGAACCATAACAATCACTGTTTATTCATGTAATCCAAAACAGCATCAGATAAAGCATCCAAATCGGATAAGTAACGGTCATACCAGCCGGATCTGATTTTACCGATGAAATAACATAAAGCACCGGAACCGATACCTACAATTGTTGTGTTGAACGCAAGCGTCAATGATTCCGCAAGGGTATTTACGTCACCTGCGCCTAATGCAGCAAGACCCGGACCCATAGGAATTAAAGTACCCATTAACCCTAAGGTAGGACCCACTTTTGTAATGATATCGGTTTTTCTTAATGTATTATCGATTTTTTCTTCTTCATATTCGACTAATTTACGTGCTAAAGCTTCTCTGGAATTTACATCCAATGCTGAAGAGCTAGCGATTTCAGTTAAAACTTTTTTCTGGGATTTTGGGATTTCCGCACCTTCGATAATGCCTATAAGTGCATCAACGGAAGCGGCAGAGTTGATTTGATAAATCAAATCCCTTATAGTTCCGACTGGAACTTTCTTTCTTGAAGTATATTCAGATATTAATCCACCCAATGAGATTATGGAAATAATCACAATAATCAAAAGAATAACCAATACAGGAATGGTCAGACTCTGTGAAATAACATCCAAAGAACCGGTTAAAAATTCTCCACCAGGTATACTTACACTCATTATATATCACCTAATAATTATCATTCTAAAAGACGTTTACTTTTCTTATTTAAAAATACTCCAATTATCACCAGAATCACCAGCATAACAACGATAGCGATAATGGATTCGGGAGAGCTCATCGTGAGGTTGCCGAAATCCTTGCTTAGTGAACCTGCAATATTAGGAATTACAATTGCAGAAAGCAGGAAATAAGCACCTAAAAGAAGCATGAAGTTTCCCAGGATAATCGGATAAGGCTTGCTTATATGCTTGACTATGATGTTTGATGCGAAGTATGTTATTATAATAACAGCCACCAAAGTTGCAGCAGCAAACCAGCTTAAATAAAAAGCGCCGACTCCAATGGTTGGAGCGACAATTAAGATACTTGCAACGATTGAACCGAAACAGCACGGACAAGGTGCAATTACCGCCAGCGACGTTGCAGTACTCGTATTGTGATCATGGACCTTATATTCCCGTATAGTGATCAGACCAGCTATAATCATGATAAGGGCCATAATCATATAGAATATAGAATTATAACTATAAATAGCTTGAGTGATTTGTTCTGCATATAAAGATGCTATAGCGGAAATAATAAGTACTCCACCACCATATCCTATACAGATCAACGCTAATAATTTCTTTGACAGATTGGCCAGTCCTGAAGCTAAACCCACTTTAATACCAAAGACAAGAATAGCTGCAATGATACCAAATTGCCATAAAACACTCATCATATCCATATTTAATTCCTCTCTAAAAATAATTAATTAATAAAAATCAATTACATTTTAATATTTCGTTTTTTTACTATATAAATTTTAATTCATATCCAAAAAAAAAGAAAATAAAGAATAACGAATGTTATTCAAAAATCATCTTTTTGTTTATTTCTAAAGTAGCCTATAGCAAAAATTCCCACTAAAATTATTACACATATTATCAGCTGTATTGACATTGATTTCTCGGTTGTCGTACTGCTACTTGAAACGGACTTTTCAACCTCATAGCTTTTGGATGCTGAGTCTCCACCGGTTTCACCCACATTTTCTGAGTCATAGATTTCAGATGAGCTTGAAGCTGTAGCAGGCTGTGAAGAGGAATCTCCAACACCGACAGCAGTCTTGCCGGTAAATCCGGATGTTGCGCTGTCTGACTTTAAGGTTGATGAAGTTGAATTTGACAGGACGTCACCGTTGTTGGTATTAACGCCTGTATTGTCATCCATATTACTGTCCGCCTCATCGGCATTAGGATTGTTCTGGAAATTGGCAGGATTGAAAAAATTGTGATTCGTTGCCTGGAAAATCTGGTCTGCGAACTTGGCAAGCAGATCCGGATTGATAAAGTCAACCGCCCACTGCATCATAGCAATGTTACCGCAACTGCAGTCACAGCAGGCCACTCCGTTTGCAATTACTGCCTGAGCCCACTGGTTGGCAAGGCTGGATAATGTTGCAGAATCGGTTTTCCAGTAGCCTTCATAAGCTGCTGTGAGTAATGTACCTGCTGAGGAAATGAACGCATAGTTGTTGTTTCCCGTTTTAAGCCAGTCGGTAACGCCGATGCCGTACTTGTCATTGAAATAGACATCGTATGCGTCATCCCACATGTAGTTTGAAACGGCTTCAGGCCTTGTCACTGACCATCCGAGCAAGTCCGTGAGGAACTTGTTTGAAATGTATCTGGCACCGCTGTATCCTTCCTGCATCATTCCGCTAATCCAGTCAGGATTGGAATATCTGGTAAGGATTTCCTTTGAAATGGCCTGTTCGATTGACGTAGTATATGGAGTGTTCCTGTTTCCATACATCAATACGTTCATTTTCGGAGTGTTTCCGTTAACGAAAGCCATCGTCATTGAAAGTCCGCCCCAGTAATCGAAGAAATCATCGTTGTCCAGAACACCGTAAACGTTGGTGTTACGGCTTACAATCAAATCATTTGTGTTGTTTAAAGCCCTTGCAAATACCAGAGGATTGGTTTCGCCCCAGTAGAACTTGGAGTACATGTTACCCATCCTGCCCAGATAGAACTCGGACAGCTCGTCGGTATCGTTCCAGGTCCAGCTCATGGAAACAGACTTTGCAATTCCTGCACCGTAATCACCGTTCGGAGGCGCAAAGATACGGGTTATTGCGTATTCGGCCGCATGAGTGGTATCATAGCCCAGTTCCTTGTAGTATATGAAGTCGCTTACCCAGTGTTTTGCGACACTGTTTTCCTCAAATGATTCGCCGCCGACGCCGTAGTAGTTGATTGAGGCCATTACCTCATCGAGACCTTCCTGAATGTCCTTTCCCCAAGGGCCAGACATCAAATCATCATTGTCCAGGATGTACATGTATGACCTGGCCAGGGAAATCCTGAATGCGTTATCCATAAGCATTGCCTGGGTGGAATACAAGTCCCTGAAGTTACCGCTCGTGATTACGGTAACGTCAATCCTTTTCTTTTCCCAGCCGTCAGGACGGACCAAATCATTTAATTTAACATAAGAAGGCATGATGTTGGTTTTAACACCTACTGCAACTTCCTCGTCATGCTCATGGTCGTCACGGTCTTCATCATTTCCTACCTGCACGTATCCCCCGGCACTAGGTGAGGAGGAGTATACAGGTTCCATTCCCAATAAGTATAATACAACTGAAATTAATGCTCCGTCATCTCTTGCGGTTTCAACACACCAGATTCCCATTACAAGCTTTTCGGTGTCGTCCGTCAGGCCTTCTAACGCCAGTAATGTTAGTGTCCTTCCGTATTTGAAAGCCTCTTCTGTTGGAAGTTCCTGGGACTGGTCGTGGAAGAAATTGCCTCCTGTAGGAAGTGAATTGATGTCAAGCACGTCTCCTGCAGGACCTGGAGCAATGTATTTTCCGTTTAAAGCATCAATGAATGAATCGATTTCCTTTTGAACAGACAGCTTGATTAGGGAAATGTACAATTTCGCATAATCGAATGCCGCAAGCAGTGAAGTTGAATTAACGCCAATCACCTGGCACACTTCCTCGCTTGAATAATAGATTAATGCTATTACGACATCTGCTGAATAATTCATCACTACGCCTCTTTCAAGGGAATTGAGCTCATTGTAGTTTTTGGAGTATTTGATTTTAGCTATTTCATCATACAATGAGGTTGTGACTCCATTATAGGTGAACTGCTGTGACAATGCCGTCGAAACGGAAAGGCCTATATCCTTATCCGTCCAGTTTTGTCCCAGAGCGTGCAGACCCCACGTGTATATCTCATTTTGAACTGATTTGATGAAAGAGTCGACTGCGGAAACTAACTCGTCGGCAGTATAGCCGTTGAATGTTTCATTGCTTATGCCCATTGAGCCAACATAGTTGTTGGTATCGACAATGTATCTGATTTCGGACAGGAGTGCGTCCTTTGCGCTTTGATCCATTGCGTTTTCATACTCGTTAACCAGACCGGCAAGGACGGTTAAGTTTCCGTAAAGCTGAGTGTAGGCAAGAGGGGAAGTCAGATGAGAAATCATTACTGCAAAACCTCTTCTTTTTGCCTGAATACCTTCACCTAAACCGTCAGAGATGTAGAAATAGATTTGAGGTACGTCTCCAACCATAATGGAACCGTAATCAGTCGTTGACAACAGAACTTCCTTTCCAGGCAGCCATTCGTGGGTTGCGTGCCTTCCGACAAATACCATTGCTGATGAATAGTATTCCTGGAAATAGTAGAATGCCGCAAGATACTGATGGGTCGGAGCGACTGCAGTGCTGTGATAGAGTGCATCTGAATCGGCTTCCCATCCCCTTTGAGGTTCAGGGGCAACGAAGACGTTTCCGAAAGTAAGACCGGGAATAACGAAGTATTGAGTTCCGTTTCTCCAAACGGTCATTATGTTTCCGGGAGCCTCTCCCCATCCGTTCAAACCAGGCACGTCCAAATCAGCCCATTCCTGCTTGTATTTTAAAAATATCTCATAGTCGGATTCCAGGCCCGTTGAGAGATACTTTCTGAGGGCTGAAACAATGTTATCCAAAATAGGAATTGCCCTTGAAGTGTAGTTGTCAGGCAAGAGCGCTATGATTTCACCGTACCAGTCGGTGAGTCTCTCATCCATCGGATCGGTATAATCAATGGCTATTGCGTTTCTTGAAAGCTCGCCAATGTATGCAACAGGCCCTTCGGTTACCTGGAGTTTGGAAATCGGTTCGAGACTTTCAAACCATTCCACATATTCGCTGACAGGAAGAAGAACCACATTGGATCTGTTTGCCAGCTTTTCCAGTTCACCCGGAGCCCATGTAGCTACGTTAATACCTGACTTGATAATCATGTCTTCCAGCTGGCTTACGTTATCCGGCAACTGGCCGACATCATAGCCTTCCGCCTTTAATGTCTGCAAAAGGTTGTAGATACTGGTCATTGAGTCCAAATAGCTTGAACCGATGTTCTGCTTTCCCGGAGGATAGTTGTAATAGAGAAGAGAAATCTTCTTGTTTTGATTTTCCTCATACTGCAAATCAATCCAGGAAATGATTCTGTCGGTAAACAAGTCAATGTTGGTCTCGTGAGACTTGTATCCGGTTAATTTGGCGCCTGTAGTGGCGGATATCTCATTGGTAACTCCGCCTACGAAGGTAGCCTCTATGATGCCCTGCGCTTCGCCGATAGCTACGTGCCACCATTTGTCACTTCTGTTGCCCGGAAGTCCGGTAGTGCTTAACTCCCATTCCTCATTGCTTACGTAATCGGAGTGCACTGCCCTGAATACCGGAACGCCTGCGGTTTCAAAGAACTCGGTGACCTTATCAAAGAGTGTTCCCCCAATACCGTATGCAGGCATTGAGATTATCGCATCAACATAGCTTTCGTAATTTGATGAATTTTCTAAAAATGATTCATAATCAGGAGCATTGGTAAAGTACTCAACCATAACCTTCAGCTGATCGTCTGACCCTCCTGCCGCCACGACAGGAATGACGTTAACTCCTTTGGCTTCCAAAGCATTAATCAATGAATAATAAGGTTCCAGAGATGCGCTTGATACATACATGTTACTTTCAAGTAGACCTACGGTGTAGGCGTTTGATGAATTGAAGTATAGTTTCATGTATTCTTCAAGAGTCATGTATCTGTCCCTGTATAAGCCGTACTGATAGGATTCGTGGAAATTAGGGGCAAGATACTGGCAGTTGTATCCGCATGCATTCAATGCCCACAATATCTCGTTTATCGCATTTTCCTTATCGTTGCAGTCTTTATATAAGACCGCCTGGTTAAACAGAGGATTTGCCTTATTTCCGTTGCCGTTGGTCAGATAATCGCTAACGGTATTAAATGATTGGCCTCTTTTTGTTGTTTGGAAATATTCATTCAGATAATCTGCAGTGAATATTCCGTCTGAGAAGATTTTATGATAATTTATAGTAGAATTCTTAACCAGATTAAATGTTTTAAGCTGTGAAGATGAGGAGCTTTCAAGTACAAGAAACATTTCCTTGTTTGAAAGGTCAGGATGCTTAATCAAAAGGTTTGTAAAAACGGAATCGGCATCGGTGGTAAGCCAGTTGATGAGTACGATATCGCTTTTCTCAACCAGATTGAAAAGTTCCTCCTCCTTCATAGTGGAGATTTGAGCTGAACTTCTGACCTGTATGTTAACGTCAGAATAATTGTTTAGCACTTCATTTGCGGCAGAATCAAGGATGTTTGTTCCACTGTTATCGCTTACAAGAAGCATTGTCTTGTTGTAAGCCTGATTTTGAGAGCTTACGCTGTCTGCAATAACAGTTCCATTGTCTTCCAAAGCAAATGTTGCATTAATACAACTCAAAAATAAAACAATTAAAATAATTAATATTGCTATATTTTTAAAATTAAAAGCAACAAATTTACTCTTAATTATATTAAAACCCCCTTCGAAAAGAACTTTGTTTAATCCTTTTCACTATTAATATCATTTTTTTATTATTAATATAATTAATTAAAGTATTACTAAATAGGTGAAAATATGGGAAAAAGTATTACTAAAAAATAATGATGGATGAAAAAATCATCCATTGATCTTTATTGTGTTTGCGATATTTGCATCATTATAGCTTGAGGTAATGATGTATTCGCCCGGCATCAGATTGATGTTCAATGCGGCAACGCCCGTAGCGTTTGTGGTTCTTTGATAAAAGACACCGTTGATGTTGAACGTGACATTTGTGTTTGCTAAAGGATTTCCCTCACCATCAACTAAAGTTGCTTTAAATTTGGTTCCGTCCTTGTAGCTCATAGTAACGTTTTCGGCCGTTAATACAGGCAATACTGTAATGTTGTTTGCTACGTTGCATCCGCCGTACATTGCGGTTATTACGTATTCTCCAGGCTGCAGGTTGATGTTGAGCCTTGCAACGCCTGACACGTTGGTTTTTCTCTCATACATTACGCCGTTGATGTTGAAAGTCACCGTTTCGTTGGCGCCTACAGGTTTACCGTCGTCACCCAAAATGCTTACATAGTACTGGGAGCCATTTCTGTAGTACTTTACCAAGTCGTTGTTGTTGACGATTCTTGGAATGACTGTAATGTTGTTTGCAGCCATTTCACCATTTACCGGATTGATTGCGGTGATAACGTAGGTTCCCTGTTCAAGATTTAAGTTTAGTCTGGCTTTGCCTTCGTTTCCATTAATGTAACGCTTGTACATAACTCCGTTGATGTTGAAAGTCACTTCAGTGCCGTTAGACAGGTAATTGCCTTCGGAGTCCCTGAATGTGGCATAGTACTGGGTGGCGTTTCTGAATACCTTTACAACGTCAGTTCCGTTGACTGTAGGCAAAATCGTAACGCTTGATTCAGTCTTAAATCCATCAACATCAGCGGTTACGTTATACTTGCCGCTGTTTAAACCTAAAGCCATACTTGCACTTCCGTTTTCATCGGTCGTTCTTGAGTATGTGACACCGTTCAATGTTATGTTGACTGTCCTGTTTGATACAGGATTTCCGTTGTAATCCTTTACATTAACAACAAGTCTTTCAGACCCCTTGAAGTATTTTACGACTTCAGGAACTTCAACACTCAGATAATTTTCATACTCAACGACGATCATTTGATGAAGGCCTAAAATGCTTCCTCCGGTTGCTTCAAAGTAGATTTCCACATCAGTTGCGTTAACATCCGTTTTGAACATGTCAAAGGTATTTGTGGTTCCGTTCCAGACGTTTTCATAGGTTTCGCCGTTAACGATAATGTTACCTTCACCGGACTGTGCGCCGGCAGCAAATACGTACAACGTTGCGTTTCCGTCAGTTATTTCAAATAAAGTGTTGAAACCGGTAGGCAATCCCATATTGTACTTGGTATACAATAAATCGGATTCCTCTAAGATGTAGACGGTTTTAATGCTGCTTTCATCATTATCAGTCAATACAATAAGGCTGCTCGGATAGACAGCGCAAATTTTTGCTGTCTTGTTGAATGAGAAGACATTTTCCCCTGAAACGGCCAGATCTGTGACATTAAAGACTATCAATCCATATCCGTATCTGCCTGATGTTCCCAGATTGGACTGGTCACGGTATGAGGCGACAGGAGCTATTGAAACATTATTGAACGTGACATTCCATGTGTTGAAGTCGCCGTTGACGTCTTTATCCCAGTTGTATGAAACATAAAGCAAAGCGGTATTGACGGTTCCGTTAAATTCCAGATTAAAGACATCTGTCCTGTTGGTGGTGCCTGCTGCACTGTAAACATCACCATTTAAAACGATTACATCACCGACAACAGTGATTTTCCTTAAAAGAGGATTTGCATTTGGATATTCAAGGTCTTTTGCGAAATAGCCGTTGTACAATAAAACGAAACTTGAATTAGTTTCACTTATAATATTTCCCTTTGCATCTTCGATTACAAGAGTATAATTGACTTTCTCATTATCGTTTCCGTTTACGGTATTTTCTGTTATCGGCCTGATTTTAGAGTCAATGCAATGCATTAAAGTTTTTCCTCTGCTTAAAGTGACGTTTTCTGAGTAAAGCACATCTTTACCCTCATAGAGCTTTACAACGACATCAATCTTTTTGTTTGATGAAACGTCCACCGTCAGATTATTGATGACACCCGCATAAACAGTATTCTTGTACTGTGGCGTTATGGTGGCGTTTACAGTGATGTTGTATTTGCTTACCTTCAGCAGCTGAACAACAGATTTGAAGGAGCCGAAACCGCTTTCTGATGCCTTATATGAGAAATTAGTGTCAATTCCGACTTTGAAATTGTCTTTAATATCCCATATGTCATCAATGAAATAGCTTCCCTGCTTTTCATAAAGAGGGTCATATATGAGCTTGCCATTGATTCTGCACAATGCGGAATAGGATGACGTTGCGATATTCTCGAAGGTCACCTCGTCATATTCTCCATTGAAATTTTTCGTCTTTATCAGGTTTGAACGGCTGGTTTGCGTCCATGACTGTCCGACATTAAGCCAGTAGGTTATCTTGTCATCGTCCCCGTCGTCATAGGCCAATACCAGAGATATCATTTTGATTCTGCCGTCGAACTGATAATCAGGATTTCTCGTATTCTGAACTGATATCTTAATCGTATCGCCACTAGAGAGGTCCTTTACCTTATCAGTGATATTATAGCTTGACTGATAATCGGAAAACTGCTTTGTGGTATGGTCATTGATTCTGTAAACCGTAGGATCATTGGCCATAGGAATATCACAGCGCAAGTCCTCATAACCCAATACTTCAACTCCATTGCCCGTATCCAAAGTAACGTTGGAGTATAATGCATACGTTGGAGCTCCGCTTCCAGAGTAAGAGCTTACAATCACATTAGCTGAACGTATCTGACTTACGTCATCGGGAATTGTATATTCCAGACTTCCTGAAGGATGAAATGGATTTGAAGCATGTACTGCTACATCTCCAGATACCGTTCCCTCTTCAACCAGACTCATGGCAGGCGCTTCATCAGCAAAAACAGTGCCTGACATTATAGAAATTAAAAAGAGAACTGTAAAACATAAAAAAATATTTTTAAAATTCATTTTAACACCAAATGTAAATTAATACATTAAAAATCTTTAATGAAGATAATATTTAAAATTAGTTAAAGTATTACTGAATTGGTGAAAATGCTAAAAAAAGTATTACTAAAAAAATAAAAATGGGATGAAATTAATCATCCGTTAATTTTAATTGTATTTGCGATATTTGTTCCATTATAACTTGAGGTTATAATGTATTCTCCAGGCATCAGGTTGATGTTCAATGCGGCCACACCGTTAGCATCGGTGGCTCTATCGTAGAAGACACCGTTGATGTTGAAAGTAACATTTGTATCAGCTAATGGCTTGCCCTGACCGTCTACAAGGTTGGCTTTAAATTGGGTTCCGTCCTTGTAGGTCATTGTAATATCTTCAGCAGACAATACAGGCAATACGGTAATGTTGTTTGCCACATTGCATCCATTATACATTGCAGTAATGATATAGTCGCCCGGCTGCAAGTTAATGTTTAATCTGGCCGTTCCGTTTTCATTGGTTGTTCTTTCATACATTACACCGTTAATGTTGAAAATGACCGTTTCGTTGGCGCCTACAGGATTGCCGTCGTCACCTATAATGGTTACGTAGTATTGGGAATCGTTTCTGTAGTATTTTACCAGATCTGTATTGTTAACGATGTTTGGAAGTACTGTAATGTTGTTTGCTGCATTTTCTCCGGTTACCGGGTTGATTGCAGTGATTATATAGGTTCCCTGTTCCAGATTAATGTTTAATCTTGCCATACCGTAATTTCCTGATACCTTACGTTCATACATTACGCCGTTGATGTTGAAGTTAACGGTTGTGCCGTCCTTGAGGTAGTTTCCTTCAGAGTCAAGGAAAGTTGCATAGTACTGGGTTCCGTTTCTAAAGACTTTAACGACGTCAGTACCGTTGACGGTCGGCAATATGGTAACGATGGAATCAACAGTATTATTGTCAACAGCTGCGGTTACGTTGTATTCTCCGCTGTTCAAGCCTAAAGCCATGCTTGCGATACCTTTTTCATCAGTGGTTCTGTTGTAGGTTACTCCGTTGATTGTAATGCTTACTGTTTTGTTAGCTACTGGTGTGCCTACACAGTCCGTTACGGTTACGACAAATCTTTCAGATCCTTTGTAGTATTTGGTTACATCAGGAGCTTCAATGACCAAATAGTTTTCGTGTTCAACGATAATCATTTGATGCAGGCCCAAAATGGTTGAGCCGGTTGCTTCGAAGTAAACGTTAATGTCGGTTCCGTTAACAGGTACTGTGAAGGTGTCGAATGAATAGCTTGAACCGTTCCAGACGTTTTCATAGGTTTCGTTGTTAACGATAATGTTACCTTCACCGGCCTGAGCGCTTGCGGCAAATACGTATAATGTTGCATTTCCTTCAACGATTTCAAATGAAGTTTCGAAACCGGCAGGAACATACTTGTTATAGGATTTGGACAGCAAGTCAGCTTCCTCAATGATGTAAGCGGTTTTGTATGCGGAATTATTTTTGTCTGTCAATACGATAAGGTTGCTTGGATAGACAGCGGAATTGCCTTTAATTTTCTCGAATGCAAAGGTATTGTTTCCGTCAACGACTAACTCGGATACGTCATAAACGACTAAACCGTAGCCGTATTTAGCGGAAGCTCCACCTAAATTGGACTGGTCACGGAAAGCTTCAATAGGAGTGATAGCGACACCGTTGAATGTAGCGTTCCAGGTTTTATAGTCACCGTCTAAAGCCTTATCCCAGTTGTATGAAACGTATAATAAAGCTCTATTGACTGTTCCATTAGCCAAATCAACTTCATATACATCAGTTCTGTTTGTAGCGGCACCTGCACTGTAAGCATCAGTGTTTAAAACGATAGCATCACCAGTGAAAGTGATTTCCCATAATAATGATAGAGCGTTAGGATATTCGAAATCTTTTCCTAAGTAACCGTCGTATACAACGACAAAGCTGTAATTAGCGAGGTCAATTATATTGCCGTCGGCGTCCATAATGACAACGGTATAATTAGCTATCTCATTGTCATTTCCGTTAACGGTATTTTCAGTGATTGGCCAGATTGTAGGATCTACAACTGTAAAGACTTCCTTATCTCCTGAAAGCATTGAATCAATTGTGAAATTACCAACCAGATTTTGACCTTCTAAAACATAAACTGTAACATTTTCAACATCTGCGCCGTCATTGTTAACGGTTAAAGCAAATGTATTGTTAACGCCTGCGTAAACGCTAGGAACACTGGTATATTCGGATTTCATATCGCTAGACATTGCAATGCGAGGATTTTCAACAACAACCATCTGGTGCAAGCCTAAAATGGTTGAACCGGTTGCCTCAAAGTAAACACTGATATCAGTTCCGTTAACATCGGTTGAGAAAATATCGAATGAATAGCTTGATCCGCTCCAGACGTTTTCATAAGTTTCGTTGTTAACGATTATGTTACCTTCACCTGCTTGAGCGCTTGCAGCAAATACAAACAGAGTAGCATTACCGTCAATCACAGTGAAATTGGAGTTGAAACCAGCAGGAACAAACTTATTATATGATTTAGATAACAAATCAGCTTCTTCCCAAATATAAACAGTAGATTCAACAGCGCTAGCATCCTTATCGGTCAATACGATTAAGTTGCTTGGATAGACAGCAGACATGCCGGAAATCTTTTCCAATGCAAATGTATTGTTTCCGTCAACGACTAACTCAGTAACATCATAAACAACTAAACCGTAGCCGTATTTAGCAGAAGCTCCACCTAAATTAGACTGGTCACGGTAAGAAGCAATAGGAACGATAGCAACACCGTTGAATGTAGTGTTCCATGAATTATAATCATCGTCTAAAACCTTATCCCAGTTGTATGAAACGTATAATAAAGCAGTATTAACAATACCGTCATTTAAATCAATTTCATAAACATCAGTTCTGTTTGTAGCACCACCTGCACTGTAATCTTTAGTATTTAAAACAATAACGTCACCTGTAATGAAGAATTCCCTTAATAAAGGTTCTGCATTAGGATATTCGAAATCTTTACCTAAGTAACCGTCATATACAACAACAAAGCTATAATTAGCAAGATCAATTATTTTGCCGTCAGCGCCCCTAATACCAACGATATAATTAACTTTCTCATTGTCATTGCCGTTAACTGTATTGGCAGTAATTGGCCTGATGGTCAAATCAACAACATTATTAACATCACTGGCACCTGCAGCCAATGAATCAATGGTGTAATTGGCAAACTCTTCACCGTCAAGTAAAACATAAACTGTGAGATTTTCAATTTCTGCACCATTGTTGGTTACAGTTACGGTCAATGTATTGTTGACGCCAGCGTAAATTGTAGGAACACTGGTATATTCGGTTTTCAAAGCACTATCTACTGCAATGCGAGGATTTTCAACAACAACCATCTGATGTAATCCTAAAATAGTTGCGCCGGTTGCCTCAAAGTAAACGCTGATATCTTCAGCATCCACTTCTGTAGTAAATGTATCGAATGAATTGGAAGTTCCGTTCCAAACGTTAGTGTAGGTTTCATTGTTAACGATTATATTACCTTCACCTGGCTGAGCGCTTGCAGCGAATACATATAAAGTGGCATTGCCGTCTACAATTTCAAAAGTACTGTTAAATCCGGCAGGAACAAACTTATTATATGATTTGGATAATAAGTCAGCTTCTTCCCAGATATAAACATAAGACTCAACAGCACTAACCTTCTTATCGGTTAAAACAATTAAGTTGCTTGGATAAACAGCAGCATTACCGGAAATCTTTTCCAATGCAAATGTATTGTTTCCGTCAACGACTAACTCAGTTACGTTATAAACTACTAAACCATAGCCGTATTTAGCATAAAGTCCACCTAAATTAGACTGGTCACGGTAAGTTGCAATAGGAGCAATGGCAACACCGTTGAATGTAGTGTTCCATGCATTATAGTCATCACCTACAATTTTATCCCAGTTGTATGAAACATATAACAAAGCAGTATTTACAACGCCGCCATCCAAATCAACATTATATGTGTCATTTCTGCTGGTAGCACCAGCAGCACTATAATCTTCAGTGTTTAAAACTATGACGTCACCGGTAATATAGAATTCCCTTTCAAGCGGATTAGCACCAGGATATTCGAAATCTTTTCCTAAGTAACCGTCATATACTAAAACAATGCTGGCATCAGTTTCATTTAGCACAAATCCGTCAGCATCTTCAATAACAACGGTATAATTAACTTTCTCATTATTGTTTCCATTAACGGTATTTGCAGTAACCGGCCTGATGGTCGGATCAACTAAAGTAATTGAAGTTGAATTGTATGCATTGATAGCTACGTCAACTGAATCGAGTTCTTCATCGCCGATATATAATTTTACACTTCCGTTAAAGTTTTTATTATAGTTGTTGACTTTAACAGTTAATGTATTGTTGACGCCGGCATAAACGCTAGGAGTACTGGTATATTCCGTCTTAATATCAGCAGCAATATAATGTACTTCTGGATTATATACTGTCAATAACTGAATTACAGCCTTATAGGAATACTTTCCGGTATTTGTACATGCCAGACTTGTGTCATTGCCCATTTCAAAAATGTCAGTGACATCCCATTTATCATAAATAAAGTTGCTGCCTTTTCTCTGAATCGGATCTGACAATTCAATTCCGTTTAATGTATAATTAGCATCCGTGCTTGAAAGAGAGACTGATTCTAGAGCAACATCCTCATAATCACCATCAAAATCTTTCGTTTTGAAGACCGTAGTCAAAGTTCCTTTTGTCCATGCCTGACCTATATTCAGCCAATAGGATATCTTATCGTTATCATTATCATTATAAGCAAAGACTAAAGCTATTAATTTAATTCTTCCGTCAAAGATATATCCTTCCAATTCAGTATTGTTTACTGAAATCGTAACAGTATCTCCGGAGGATAATCCTTTTACCTTATCTGTTATATTTATTAAACTTTGATAATCAGAATATTGTTTTGAAGTAAGATCGGTTATAGGATAAACAACCGGATCGTTTGCGGTGTCATTTACGAATGTTAAATTCGCATATTCCAATACTTCTGTCGTACTGGCAGTCCTTAAAGAAATATTGGTTGTTAATCCATAAGTATAATTCCCACTACCTGAGTAGGTAGAGACAACAACATAAGCGGATTGTATCTCACTTGCACTTGCCGGAATTTCATATTCAAGCTCAGCACTGGTATTTTTAGTAGAAAAAGGATTGACTGTGGCAATATCTACATTACCAGAAACCTCTCCGTTTTCAACTGAAGGCAGAGCTGAATCCTCAGCAAAAACAATTCCTGAAGATATAATTAAAATAAATAAAAATATACTCAAAAACCCAAGTTTATTTTTAAATTTCATCATGTACCTCCATATATATGAAAAAAACCAGCTATAAAGAATAGCCATATAAAATTTAATTTTTTTATTATTAATATAATTAATTAAAGTATTACTAATGAGGTAAAAAACCTCTAAAAAGTATTACTTTTAATGGCAAAATTTAAACTAATCATGAAACAAACAATTAATCATATTAAACAAAATGAGGCTAGTTCATGATATGGAATGAAGAAATAGAAACAATGCCAAGGCAAGACCTTGAAGAATTGCAATTAAAGAAACTTCAGGCGACCGTTAAGCGCGCTTTTAATGAAATACCATACTACAATAAAAAATACAGTGAAGCTGAAGTTTATCCGGAAGACATAGAATGTCTAAATGATATTCAAAAGCTGCCGTTCATAACAAAGGATGACCTGCGTGAAAGCTATCCCTTCGGATTATTCGCAGTGGACATGTCCAAAATTAAGGAATTGCACTCATCATCCGGAACTACCGGAAAGCCTGTGGTTTCAGGCTATACCGAAAAGGACCTTGACACATGGGCCGAAACCATAGCCAGAGGACTGAGCATGATGGGAATCGGCGAAAACGACATTCTCCAGAACACACACGGATACGGGATGTTTACCGGAGGTTTCGGAGTTCACTACGGAAGCCATAAGGTCGGAGCCGCCATTATCCCGATTTCAACCGGCCAGACAAGAAGACAAATCGAAATCATGCAGGACTTTGGCACTACAGGATTGATTTTTACCCCATCCTATGGAATCCACTTGGGTGAAATTGCACTTGAAGACGGAATCGACCCTAAGACTTTGGGAATCAAGGCAATCGGATTTGGAGCTGAAATGTGGACCGAAGAAATTAGGCAAAGGGTTGAGGAAATCTTCGGCGCAAAGGCATACAACATCTACGGACTCACCGAACTCATGGGTCCTGGAGTCGGAGTCGAATGCATCGAGCAGAAAGGACTTCACATTGCAGAAGACATCTACTATCCGGAAATCATCGACCCAAATACCTTGGAAAACCTGGGACCTAATCAAAAGGGAGAACTGGTCCTTACAAACCTTCAAAGGGAAGGAATGCCTGTAATCAGATTCAGAACCAAAGACCTGACGAAACTGACCTATGAGAAATGCGGATGCGGAAGGACTCATGCGAGAATGAGCAGGATTACCGGCAGATCAGACGACATGATTAAGGTAAAGGGAGTAGCAATTTTCCCGTCACAAATAGAAAAGGCATTGCTTAGAATCGGCGATGTAGAGCCTCATTACTTAATAATCGTTACAAGACCAGGAACATTGGACGAAATCGAAGTCAAGGTTGAAGCCTCACAGAACCTTTTCTTTGACGGAGTTAAAGACATGATGGCCATTACCGATAAGATCGGAAAATCCATCGAAAACGAAACCGGAATCAGAGTGAAAGTAACTCTTGTCGAACCTAAAAGCCTTCCAAGATTTGAAGGAAAGGCAAAAAGAGTAATAGATGAAAGGGATTTACATTAAAAGGTGATTAATTATGAAAATCAAACAGCTATCAATATTTTTACAAAACAGGATGGGAAGCCTGTCAAAACCTCTGGAGGTCCTGTCCGAAAACGACATTAATATCAGGGCAATGTGCATGGCGGACACATCCGAATTCGGTATCATAAGGCTTGTTGTGGACAATCCTGAAAAGGGAAAAGAGGTTCTTGAAGAAAACAATTTCCTTGTCAAGCTCACTGAAATCATCGGAGTTGAAATGAACGATACACCTGGAGGTCTTACAAGCGTTTTAGAAGTAATTAAGGAGAATAACATAGATCTGGAATACCTCTACGCATTTACACACGACAAGGCAGACAAGGCAATACTATTATTGCACACTGACGACATCGACAACTTAATCGATGTTTTAAATAACAATAACATAACCATAACGCCTGCAGAGGAAGTTTACAACCTATAAACTTCTTCAATCCTTTTCATTTTTCAATTCATCTAACTTTTCATTTAATTTACTGACTTCAAGCGTTAAGTCTTCTATCTTTGATTCTAAATCATCACGGGTATCCCTGCTGATTCTTGAAACGTATATTGATGAGATTACAGCCGTTAATGTGGAAAAAATCAGTATTCCACCGACCATTGCAATAATACCGACAATCCTTCCAGAAACTGTCGTTGGAACAATATCGCCATAACCTGTACTTGTTGCGGAAACGACTATATACCAGAGGGCAGTAGCCAAATCATGGATATCCGAATCCACTATTCGAATGAGAACCGTCAGTAAAAAAATAAAGAGTATAGCAACAAAAAGAATCTTGTCCAGATAGGTTCTTTTGAGGAATCTGGTAAATGCCTTTTCACTGTCACGGGCCAGCACGTAGAGCTTAATCATCTGAACCAGCTTAATCAGCCTTAATGCTCTGAGAAAATAGAAATTCAAAGGAAGCATTCCCAAAATAGACAATCCGTTATCCCTCATATACTGTTTTCTGTCGTCACAGTGATAATAGCTGTAGATGAATTCAATCCACAAAACAACACACAAAATAAGATCAAAAGTCCAGGCACCGACTTTAAGCGATGAATCAACAGGATAAAATGTAACATAGGCCAAAAGGCAAATGTCAATAATTATTAAAAAAATTAAGATTAAATAAAATGCTCGCTTCCTAGTTATTGCCATGGATAATATTATTTATGAAGTAATATTTAAATTTTCAACACTATTGATTAACTTTGAAGCCAAATCGTAGGTAACTTCCATCTCTTCAAAGGTATAGCATTCATAGACAATAGTTGGAATGCCCGCCTCGGCAGTGGGTTCCGTTATGAACGGAGGGCTTGTCCTGTGTTCGGGAGCATAATACTGCAGGTCAGGAATCAAATCAAGCAAAGCATTTACATATTCAGTTGATTTCTCATCAAAGCCCGGAGCGAAAAGGAAATTAGTTATCTCATAGTTTCCAGGCCCGATCGTTCCCCGGTTGGAGTGGATATCCAAAAACAAGTCATACTTCTTATCAATAATGTCTGAGGTTACAAACTCGCGCGCCAAAAGCTGGCCTTCCATTCTGCCTTCGCTTTCGCTTTCAACGTCATTAACGTGAATGTTATATAGATAATAACAGTATTTCAAATCTTTTTTGGCCATTAACTTGTCGAAAAGCGCCCTGTGGGACTTGCTTTCAAGGGGATGCATGCCTATCAGATAGGCTATTTTTACCTCAGATTCGGCATTTCCAATTGGGCCATGCAGATAAACGCTTCCCAATTCGTTTTCACCTATCAATGAAGCGTCATAGTCTTTAGAATCAACGCGGGATTTGTAAAGCTCTTCATTCATGCTATCAAAAAAAATAAGAAAGGTGACTAGAAAAATCTAGTCGTCGGAAGGTGCGCGTGCACCCAATTCTTTATTCAATTCGTATATCAATCTTTTGTCGCCGTCAGCCAGTTTTGCTTTGGCAACAAGTTCCATTGCGTTTTCCTCTTCTTCAACCTGTTCTTCAACGAACCATTGGAGGAAGTTGTTGGTAGCGTGGTCCTTTTCTTCAATAGCTAAGTTAACTAAGTCATCGATAAGACCGGATACCTTTTTTTCATGTTCAAGGACATGTTCAAATGCAGCCAATGGAGAATCCCATTCGGTTTGAGGTCCTTCGATTTCAGTTAAGGTTACGGAAGCTCCTCTTCTTATGATGTAGTCATAGAATTTCATTCCGTGTTCAAGTTCTTCTGCTGCCTGAACTCTCATCCAGTTAGCGAAACCTGCTAAGTCTTCATCTTCAAAATAAGCTGCCATGGATAAATATAAGTATCCAGAATAAACTTCAGCGTTTAGTTGTCCGTTTAAGGCTTTTTCCATATTTTCAGAAACCATTTTATTTCACCGATTAACATTTTGTAATTGATTAAATATAAACCTTAACTATTTTAATTAATCAAAGAACAAAGTAATACCATGATTGAAAAGTCCATTTACGAAGATTATGAAATTGATTTCAGCGACACCTACACAAGCGTTGACGCCTATTACTTTATTTTCAACTCCGAAAGGGAACTCTATCTGGATAATGATGAATTGGCAAGAAGCATTGACGACATTGACGTTAACTTCTCATTATATATCGGAAAATATAAAAACAAGGACTGCTTTTGCGTAAATGCCGATTTTAAGAATGGCTATGACCTGCGTGAAGTCTATGAATTCAACAGGGACTTGTACCTTATGGGCACAAAAGCTGTTTTAGTAAACGATTGGTATATATCACATCAGTATTGCGGACGATGCGGAACGAAGACTCAATTAGATGAAAAGGACATGATGTTAAAATGCATGAAATGCGGTCAAGTGCACTATCCTAGAATCGCTCCTGCAATTATTGTGGCCATCAGAAATGAGGACAAATTGCTTATGGCAAAACACAGCTATCATGACAATATCCGCTTTGCACTTATTGCCGGTTTTGTGGAACCTGGCGAGTCCATTGAGGAAGCCGTCCACAGGGAAGTCGCTGAAGAGGTAGGAATCAAAATCAAAAACGTCAATTACCTTAAAAGCCAGTCCTGGCCATTTCCCAATTCACTGATGCTTGCCTTTGAAGCCGAATATGATTCAGGTGAGATAAAGGTTGACGGTGATGAGATAGTCAAGGCGCAATGGTTTAAAAGGGATGAAATCATAAGATATTCATCCGACATAAGCATCTCCGACTGGTTGATTCAGAGATTCATCGATTTAACGCAATAGCTGACTAAAAAAATACAAATCATTGAATATTTTAATGTAAGCTTTTAATTTGTGTTTTTCGGGCGAATTTGTTAAATGAATGAAAATGTCTTCATTGGAATATATATTATATCGCCATCTTTTCTAATTGTTCTTGTTGTTTGTGAAACAATTATCCCATGATTTGAATTATAACGCTTCATCGCATTTATAATCTGACGCTTATCTTTATTTTTATGGCCAACTTCAATCGGAATAGGGTTTTCAAACATCTTACTTAAAAGAAAATCTACACCCCCTTTCCTTTTTTCGAAAAAGACCTCAAAATCAAAGAAATTGTCATCATGTATCAGATTAAATAACAATGATGCAACAAAATTCTCAAATAAAATTCCCTCATATTCTTCTTCTTTGAGTTTAGTAACTCCAAATGTCAAATTGATTACATGACGAATACTAGGGGTTGCAAAATAATATTGCTTTTCTTTTTTGGTTCTATGGTTTATGCCACCGTAATCATCATAATGGAAGAGTAATTGTGTTTTTTCAAATAAATAAAATAATGTATTTATTGTACTGAATGGACATCCAAGCTCTGAAGACAATTTATTTTGTGAAACATCACCAGGATATTTTTGTGCTAAGAATTTTAATATTCTCATTGCATAACTTTGGGTGTCAGTAGTGATATTTTTAATTGTTCCCAAGTCTTTTTGAATAACCGTATTCACTGAATTAAACATTTTTTTAACTATATCCCTTTGTCTAGTGTCAAACATGACCTGGGGAAATCCTCCAAATTTGAAATAATT
The DNA here is from genome assembly GCF_900103415.1 of Methanobrevibacter millerae. NCBI lineage: Archaea > Methanobacteriati > Methanobacteriota > Methanobacteria > Methanobacteriales > Methanobacteriaceae > Methanobrevibacter > Methanobrevibacter millerae. The sequence continues at coordinate 5,693 of NZ_FMXB01000020.1, read as the reverse complement.
GTCCCAATCAGTAGATGAATATCCTTTTAAATTTAACAAATCATGATTAACCTTTTGTTCAATTTCGATTGCATCTTCCACATTTCCTGTGAAAATTAAATCTCTTAAGGCATTTGATAAATCAATTGAATTATATTTATATTTTAAATTTAAGTGTTGCGTGTAATTTAAAGGATTAATATTGTAATTAATTATTCTTCTTGCAGCTTCTTCATCATAATTTAAGTTAAGGGCTGATGAACCCGTAAATATCATGAAAATTTTTTTGCTTTGATCATAAATCATCTTGCCGGCAAGTGACCAATTTTTATCGTAATGTGACTCGTCAATTAATAGGAATATCTGATGATTTAATGTTTTAATACTTGCATGATGAAAATTTTTTATATAATCATCAATTACAGCATAAATATCGCATTGCTGAATATAATTCAATTGTTCACAGGAGATATACAAGATATTTTCTGGATTAATATTTTTCTCATTAAATAAATAGTCATAGACTTCTAAAAGTATTGTACTTTTTCCAACTCCTCTTAAGCCAGGCAATGTAACAAAACGATTAACGTTATTTCCCTGTAGAAAATCATCAATATAAATTTTTATTTCTTCAAATTCTAATCTAGGCGTTAATTTAATATTTTGATGGTATAATTCATCATTCAATAAAAATTGAGTCTCATTAACCTGATTTAGGATAAATCTTTGAATTTCAGCTTTATTTTCAACCATTTTATTTACCTCCATATTATTGAAATATATAGCTTATTTTTTTATCTATTAACTCTTTATATATACCTTATTTTTTTATCTATTAACTTTTTATATATACCTTATTTTTTTATCTATTAACTCTTTATATATACCTTATTTTTTTATATATAAATAATTTATCTTTTTTAAAAATCAATTAAGAATTCAGAAAAATAATATCTTCAAAAGCTAGTATGATTTGATAGGTTATTAATATTATTTAAAGCTATAATTCCGCCCTTTAGCCTCTGAAGGCCGTCAATTAACAGTTCTTCGGGACATGCTATGTTCATCCTCAAGAAAGTGTCGCCTGATTGGCCGAAGTCAATTCCCGCTGATAAGAACAATCCCTGATTAGACCTTAAAAACTCGCTTAAAATTTTAGACGAAACGTTTAAAGCCGAACAGTCAAGCCATAAAAGATAGGTCGCCTCGCATTCAACAAGTTTGATAATAGGAAGCTCACTTTTTAAGTAATCACGAACAATCTGCTTGTTTTTAAATATTGTTTCCCTTAACTGCTCCAGCCAGTCTTCGGATTCATTATAGGCAGCCATTACAGCAGAGGCAGCAAAGACATTGCAGGAGTCTGAATTGTCAACATGCATTTGAGTTTTTATTTTTTCCAAAAGTTCACTGTTTGTCGTATGGACAATGGAGCTTTGAAAACCCGCAATATTGAATGATTTGGATGGAGAAAGACATCTTATCACGTAATCGTCAGCTTCAAAAGGAATGTATTTAATGCCCGGATCGGTTAAATCACAGTGGATTTCATCACTTATTAAAATAACGCCATGCTTTTTGCACAACTCGCCAATACGGGCCAAGTCATCTTTTGAAAATATCTTTCCGACGGGATTATGTGGATTGCATAAAATCATTAATTTGACTTTAGAGAGTTTCTCATCCAGATCATCAAAATCAATTGAATACTCGCCGTTTTCATAAATCAGCTGATTTTCAAGGACTTTTCTGTTGTTGTCTTCAATCACATAGAAAAATACATGATAGACGGGAGTCTGGATTAAAATCTCATCCTTTTCATCAGTTAAACATCGAATCATTGAGGATATCGATGGCATTACACCGATGGAATATAGCATGTCTTCCTTTGACATCTTCAAGTCGTATCTTCTATCCCACCAGTTAATGTAAGCTTCAAACAGCTCATCCGGAACAATAGTATAGCCGTATACGGGATGCTCGGCCCTTTTTTGAATTGCATTTTGTATTGGGGGAGCCACCCTGAAATCCATATCAGCCACCCACATGGGCAAATCATCACCGAATAAGTCCCATTTCAAGCAATAGGTGTCCTTTCTGTCAATGACACTTTCAAAATCGTATTCAGTATTTTTCATAGTGTATTCTTCCCTCGTCGAACTTGTCCATGAATTTGTTTTCCCAGCCCTCTGCAGGATAGCCTAAGGTAATTATGCAGAAGGGAATCTGGTTTTCATTGTCAAGGCCAAACAAATCTGCAACTTTCTGCATCGTCTCTTCGGTAGGCGCAACGCCGTTCCAAAGGCCTCCCAGGCCCAAGTTGACGGCTTCAAGAAGCATGTTTTCTGCCGCTGCGGACATGTCCTGCTGCCAATGGAGCTTATAGAATGCCCTTTCGATATTGGCAACCAGAAGGATTGCAACGGGAGCTGTCTTTACCCTTGGCTTGATTTGCGAAAGCTTTTCCAAGGTTTCCCTGTTTTTAATTACGACAAATTCCCATGGCTCGGCGCCCAACCTGGAACCCGGAGCCTGCATTCCTGCCTTTAAAATCCTTAATATATCCTCGTCACTTACTTCTTCGTCAGTATACTCACGGATACTTCTTCTCATGTTGATTACATCTTCAAAATCAGCCATTCAAATCACTCCTTTGAGAGTTCAGCTCCTATCTTAAAGGCGTTTTCAATATCTTTCGGATACTGCAAAATCAGCTGCTTTTCCTTCATTTCCTGTGAAAAGCCTGCCATGTTGTATTTGGAATAGTCATGAACCTGAAGTGTATCACAGACCGGATAGGTTCTTATCTCGCCGTTTAAAAAGGAGAAGAGAAACTCGATGCTTGATAAACTCTCTTCCATGGACTGCTTATAGTAGTCAATCGGCGCATTCATTGTGTAGAATATGCCTACATTGACCTTGCCTGTGTAATAGCTTGATCCGTCGTCATAAGACATTACGCAGAATATCAGTCTTTCGATGAGCGCCCTGAATTCGCTTGTAGGCTCTCCAAAGTAAATCGGCGAACCTATCAATAAGGTATCTGCTTCCAGAATCCTTTCAATCAATGGGGAGAGCTCATCTTTCCAGTAGCATTTGCACTTTGGCTTTTCCTTCATTTTACAGACAAGGCAGCTTCTGCATCCTTTAAAAACAAGATCGTATAAATTGACATATTCCACTTCGGCTCCGACAGATTCCGCACCTTTCTGGGCGGCCTGCATTACCTCGGCAGTATTCCATTTCTTTCTCGGACTTGCATTAATGACAATCGTTTTCATAATACAATCTATATAAAAACAGTTTAATAAATGCTTTACAAAAAATAGAAAAAAAGTTGGGAGCTATTCTTCAGATTTTCTGAATCTGGCAGCTCCGCCAATCAATAGGATTAATAAGAGGACAAATATAGGATTGCCCGTTTGATATTTTGAGAGACTTATGCCTTCACTGGCCTTTTCAGGAACATCGCTTCCGTTTCCAGGAGTATTATTGCCATTATCCGCTACAACGATTGCTGTAGTGGTTACGTTGGCTTCGTATTTGGCGTCACCTGAGTAATAGACAGTTACCGGATGAACTCCGCTTTGCAAACCAGGAATTGAAAATACCGCCTGGCCGTCAACGACTTCCTGAGTATAGGTTTTGCCGTCAACCGTTATGGTAACGGTTCCGGTTGCGTCAATCGGAAGCTTTACAACAACAGTTCCGTTTTCACCTATTTCAATGCTGTCTCCGCTTGCAGATACGGGTTCGCTGTATTTGGATACAGTGAATTTAGTTGTCGTATTGCTTGGCTCGTAGTTTTCATCACCAGGATAGCCTAAAAGGGCTTCATATTCTCCGCTGGCCAAATTAGGAACTTTAAATATGGCTTCACCGTTAACTATATCTGCATAGTATTCCTCACCACCCAATCTCAATAGTGCACGGCCTGTAGCGTCTTGTGGAAATGTGGCCTTAATGGTTTCCTCATCTCCAACCATGATGTCATGGGAAGTTGCGGTTACATTTGCAGGGACTTTGGACACTTCAAACTGGCCTGTCGTGAAATTAGAAAGGTATTTATCATCTCCAGGATAGGTTACGGCAACAGTCTTGTTTCCGACTGCCAAACCGTCAACGTTGAATACTGCCTTTCCATCAACGATTTCTGCTGTGTATTTTTTGGCATTTATTTCAATCGTGACATTTCCCGTTGCGTCATCAGGAAGAGTTACGGTTACAACAGCAGCCTGGCCCACGCCGATGTCATCCACGCTGACGCTTATTGGAGCAGGGACTTTAGGAACATTAACAGTTCCTGTCTGTGTCTTTTCGCCATAGTGGTCATCACCGGAGTAAGTTATGGTCATTTCATGCTCACCAGGATCCAAACCATCCACATTAATAACAGCCGTACCGTTAATCACTTCTGCCTGGAAAGTCTTGCCGTCAACAGTAACTGTTACGTTTCCAGTTGCGTCTTCAGGCAATACAACCACAACGGTTCCGTTGTTTTGGTCTATGATTTTAATTGAAGGATCCTTATCGGATACGGTAAAGATTGTCGTATTTGTGCACGGCAGGTATTTTGCATCACCGTTATACATTGCGCTTACAACATATTCGCCTTTAGGAAGTCCAGATATTACAAGTATTCCATTTCCGCCACTTATTGCAACTGAATAGATATCTCCGCTTTCATCAGGTGAAAGAAGTTTTCCTTCATCCAAATCAAAGTGATATTCAACTCCATCAATTACAACGGTTACAATGCCCGTTGCGTCTTGAGGAACAGTTAAAGTAATTACTTCCAAATCGCCCACAGTAATGTTTTGAGCCACAGGAATTACGAATGATTCAACCTTTGAAACATTGAACAGGCCTTTGGTTGAGCTTGATTCATACTTGTCATCACCAGTGTAGGTAAGGTTTACGTCATAAACTCCGTTAGGCATGCGAGGTATCTGTGCGACTCCAACACCGTTGGTTACGTTAACATAATATCCGACACCGTCAATGTCAATCAATACCTGTCCGGTTGCATCTTCAGGGACAGTTACAGTAATCGTTACGTTTTCACCGACATCAATGTCAGTGATTGTTGCGTTTACGAATGAAGGACGTTTGGATACGGTAATCGTTCCAGTCGTGTGATTTGCAAGGTAGCTATCATCACCAACATAATCAACAGCTATTGTCTTGGTTCCTTTAGCCAAATCAGGAACTTCAAATACTGCTTTACCGCCTTTGATTTCAGATGAGTATTTTACACCGTCAATTTCAATCGTGACATTACCCGTTGCGTTATCTGCAACTTTAACTTCAATGACTGCGGTATCTCCAACGTAAATGTCTTCAACAGATACGCTTATTGGGCTTTCCGCCTTAGGAACATTTACTGATGAAGCTGCAGTGCTTGGAGCATGGTTGTCATCGCCTGAGTATGCGATTTGTATATCATGGGTTCCCGGAGTTAAATTGTCCAGGTTTACAACTGCAACGCCGTCAATTACTTCAGCAGTGTAGTTTTCACCGTCAACTGTGACCGTTACGTTACCTGTTGCATTATCGCCTACAACGACAACGACAGTTCCGTTTCCTTTATCCACAACAATCAAATCAGGAGTTGTTTTTGTCTTATCGACAGTTAAGTTTGAAATGACTTGAGTTGGAGCATAGTTATCGTCACCAGAATACTCAACAACAATAGTCTTGTCACCAGCAGTCAA
>NZ_FMXB01000019.1 GCF_900103415.1 Methanobrevibacter millerae | reverse complement strand
CCACCAGTAGCATTAGCCTCAAATACATAATCTGAAATCTTAGGAATATTAACATCAGTAACATTATTAGTGCCAGTGTAATTACCGTCACCTGAGTATATTACTTCAACCGTGTGATTTCCAGGCATGATGTCTGTAACATTAATAACCGCAATGCCTTCTGTCACGTTGGTTATGTTGTATACTTTACCGTCAATGACAACGGTCACGTTACCTGTTGCATTTGAAGGCAGTTCAACGTATACCGTAGCGTTTGTTCCGTTTTGAGTGATTGTAACGTTCATTACAGTTGATGAATCAATCTTATTCAATACTTCGAATTTCGTGCTGTTAGGTGAAATGTCATACTTCCTATCGTCAGAATAACTGACCGTTACAGTGTAATTGCCAGATTTAAGATTGGATAATGCAAGAGGAGCTTTTCCGTTGCTGACTTTTACATAGTATGTCTTGTCATTGACATTTACAATGACTGATCCGTCAATAGGTAGTGACAATTCAATTTCAAGTTCCACGTCTTGGCCTACGACTATTTCGCCTTTGTTGAGTACCGTGACGTTGATGCTTCCAGGAATCTTACTGACCACCAAGTCCTTAACGGCTGAGCTGTTTTGAGTGTAGTTTTCGTTTCCTTCAAATGTAGCCTTAATGGCGTAAGTTCCGTTCATCAAGTCTTTTAATGTGTATGTTGCATTGCCATCTTTAACGATAATGCTGTAGGTATCGTCTCCAACGGTCAATATCACAGATCCGTTGATTTTTTGAGGCATGCTGATATTTACAATTACGTCATCACCGACAAATACAGGTGTGTTGAAATCGATGCCAATTTCGGATTGCGCACGTGATACGACAAATGAAGTGAAGTTTGAATTGCCCAGATAATGGCTGTCTCCTTCATATATTGCAGCAACGTAGTGAAGACCTCCTGATAAATTGTTTAATGATAACGTAGCTATTCCACTTGCGTTTGCCTTAACTGAGTATTCGTCTCCATCAACGACAATCGTTACGTTTTCTTTTATGTCTTTAGGAACTTCAACGGTTATTATTGTGTTTTCACCGAAGGTATGGTTTTCCACAGTTAAGATAACGTCGTAGCCGACGTGTGCGTTGACATTGAAGAATGTGGAGTTTTTATCCTTGCTCACATATTTGCTGTCATTCTTATATGTTACGTTAACTTCATAGCGGCCGACATCAAGACCCTCAACAATGACATTTGCGATGCCGTTAACTATAGTGTTTGGATATTCCGTATTGTTTACTTTAACGACAAGTTCACCATCTGCATCGGAAGGTAAAACAATAAGTATTGTTGCGTTGTTACCTACCTCAATGTCACCGGTAATGACTTTAATTTCATAGTCTGAAACCTTATTGACATATAATGTAGTGACGTTTGAGCTTGGCAGGTACATGTCGTCACCTGCAAAGCTTGCGTTTACCATGTAGGTGGCGTTGTCCAATCCGGAAACGATGTATTTGGCAGCACCATTTTTAACGGCCACACTATAGGTTTTACCGCTGAGATTCAATGTTACGATTGCATTGATTGAAGGGTCCATTGTTATTTCAAATACGGCATTGTCTCCAACGACAATAGGGCTGTCTACAGTTACATTAATGTATGTAGGAAGCTTTTTGACATTGATAACTTTCGCATCGGTTGAATCGGCATAATACATATCGTTTTCGGCAAACGTAGCTACAACAGTCAAGGTATCATTATTGACTGGAGTGTATGTGTAGCTTGTTTTATTGCCGTTGTTAAGTTGAACTGTGTAGCTGACGTTATTGATGTTGAATATGACAGTTCCGTTAACCGTTTCGTTAAGTTCAGCTGTGAATTTGACCGGAGAGCCGACATAAATGACTCCTGAAACGTCGTTTAATGTAATCGTTATGTTGTTTTTAACTACGTTAAAGACTTTTGAACTGGTTGCAGAACCGTACTGAGTGTCATTAGCCAGATTGGCAACGATAGTGTAAGTTCCTTCAGTCAGATTGCCCGGAATAACAGTTTCATTATTAATGACCTTATAAGCTTTGCCGTTGATTGTTACGGTAATAGGGCCTGTTGAATTAATAGCTTCGTACTTGATTGTGAATGTTTCACCGACTTTATAAAGCTCTCCAACTTCAATTTCAATGGCTGAAGAAGCTTCAAATATGTTGAAGGTTGCAGCTGCAGAAGATCCGTAATAGGAATCATTTCCTTCAATGGTGGCAACAACATTATATTCTCCAGTTTTATTGGCCTTGAAGGTAATTTGGTCTTTTACCATAGTATAATCAGCATTATTGATTTTAACAGTAGGAGTACCATTTACATAACTTAAAGTAATCGTTACGGTATCACCGATGATATAAACATTTCCGACAGTAATATTTACGCTTGAAGGGGCTTTGGAAACATTATACTTGGCATTAGTTGAGTTGTCTGCATATTTGCTTCCGCCAGTGTAATATGCGGTAATTTCCTTTTCGCCTGCGGTTGTTTCCTTATTTAAAACGATAACTGCTTTACCATTTTCGACATTTGCTGATTTGCCGTTAATTGTAACGATACCGTCAGCATCGCCAGGTAAAATGACAGTGACTGTGGAATTTCCTCCGACAACCGTATCAGAAGCGACAACAGTGAAGTCGAAACTGGTCGTCTTATTTACATAAATATTATGATTATTGTTTTCACTTTCTGCGTATTTTTCATCACCGAGATATTTCACAGCGATTGAATATGTATCATTTTCTAAATCGGATACGTAAACTATTGCTTTTGAATCGACAAGACCTACACTTTGGGTTATGTGATTAACGGTTACGTTAACAGTGCCTGTAGCGCCATCAGTGACATTGATTATGATTTTTGCCGTTTCGCCGATTTCAATCCTTACGTCGCTTAAGGTAATTTCTGATGCGACTTTAGCGACATCAACTGTTTTTGGACCGGTTGAATTAGCATTATACTTAACATTTTCAACGAATGTGGCAAATACCCTTAAAGTATCGTTGTTAACTGGAGTGTATGTATAAGTGGTCTTGTTAGCGTTATTAACTTGAACTGTGTAGTTTGCTCCATTAATGGTAAATACTACAGTTCCGTTTACAGTTTCGTTCAGTTCAGCCGTTAAATCAATTGGAGTTCCGACATAAATGTTTCCGGAAACATCTTTTAATGTAATCGTTATGTTGTTTTTAACTACATTGAAGACTTTTGAACTGGTTGCAGGACCATACTGAGTGTCATTAGCCAGATTGGCAACGATAATGTAAGTTCCTTCAGTCAGATTGCCCGGAATAATAGTTTCATTATTAATGACCTTATAAGCTTTGCCGTTGATTGTTACGGTAATAGGGCCTGTTGAATTAATGGCTTCGTACTTGATTGTGAATGTTTCACCAACTCTATAAAGCTCTCCAACTTCAATTTTAATGGCTGAGGAAGCTTCAAATATGTTGAAGGTTGCCGTAGCGCGGGATCCATAATAATCACGGCTTTCTTCAATAGTTGCAACGACATTATAAATACCTGTTTTATTTGCAGTGAAAGTAACATTGGTGTTTACAAGAGTATAATTATTACCGTTTATTGTTACGTTTGCAGTGCCGTTAACCGGATTAACTTCGATTACAACGGTATCGCCGATAATATAGATATTGCCGACAGTGATATTGACGCTTGAAGAAGCTTTGCTGACATTATAGTTTGCAGGAGCATTAGTAATATTATCGTATTTGCTGTCGTTGGTGTAATTTACATATACCGTTTTTTCACCGGCAGTAGTTTCCTTATCTAAAACGATTACGCCTTTACCGCCCTGAACTTTCACGGATTTATCGCCGATTGTTACATTACCGTCAGCATCAGTCGGCAAGAATACAGTGACCGTAGAGCTGCCACCAACAATAGTATCTGAAGCGATAACGGCATAAACATAATTGGATGCCTTTTTGACGTTAACGTTATTGGTAAGATTATCACTTGGCTCATACTTGTCGTCACCGAGATATTTGACCGTGATAGGATATGATTGATTGCTATCCAAGCCCGTGACGTAAACTGTAGCGTTTGAATCAACAAGACCAACGCTTTGGGTTTCGCCATTGACAGTCACATTAACGACACCTGTAGCGCCTTCAGTAACGCTGATTACGAACTTAGCGGTTTCTCCAACCTCAATAGTCACGTTGCTTAAAGTTACAGATGAAGGAAGTCTCTGAACATCTAACCGCAATGGATTTGATGAATTAGCATTATACTTTTCATTTCCGACAAATACTGCAACGATATCTAAGGTTGCGTTGTTAACCGGAGTGTATGAATAAGTGGTCTTATTGGCGTTATTTACCTCTGAAGTGTAGTTAACTCCATTAATGGTAAATACTACAGTGCCGTTTACAGTTTCATTCAACTCAGCAGTTAAAACAATAGGAGTGCCGACATAATTAACGTTTAAGCCTCCGCTTAAAGTAATATTTATATCGTTTTTGGTAACGTTGAATACTTTAAAGTTTGTGGAAGACTCGTAATTGGTGTCTTCTGCCAGATTAGCGATTATCGTGTAAGTGCCTTCTGCCAAACCGTCAGGAAGAGTTGTAGTATTGTCGGCCTTATTGACTTGCTGAGCTTTTCCGTTAATGCTTGCAGTTATTGTACCGGTTGCATTAGTAGGCCTAAATGTGATTACGATTTCCTCTCCAACCCTGTAAACTTCTTTAACTTCAATTTCAATGGCTGAAGTGTTTTTATAAACCCTGAATTTAGCGGTTGCAGTCATGTTGTCGTTATACTCATCATCAGTAAAGAACTTAACATTTGCAACTTTATCACCTGCAGATAAACCTTCCAAATTAACGTATGCAATACCATTCCTTACCGTTTCATTAAAGACTTTATTGTCAACAGTAATGTTTACAGTACCGTTAGCATGATTATTCACATGGACTTCGGCTATTGCTGCAGCAGGATAGGTTGCATCACTAATGTTAACGCTCATGCCTGAAGCGGCTCTTGAAACCGTGAATTTGACCTTTAAGGTATTGTTGTTGTAGTTATTGTCACCGTAGAAAGTCACGTTTGCAGTGTAGTTTCCTGCAGGCAATTTGCCCATTACAATCAATCCTTTAATGTCGCCGTCATAGCTTACGCCCTTAGCAGCAGTAATGTTGACTTTTCCTGCAAAGTCGCTAGGAGATACATCACTTATAATGAAGCTGATGTTTTCAAGGGAAGTTACGTTTTGACCTGTTACGTTTGCAGTCATGTTCGCCTTGGTAACATTGAATTTAGTTGAATTATTCTCTGATAAATATGAAGAATCTCCGCTGTAGTATACGTTTACAGTGTACTCATTTACATTTAATCCTATTATATTGAATTTTGCTTCTCTATTGTTAAGCGTATCCATATAGTACTTGCCGTTTACCTCTATCTTTACAGATCCTGTCTGGTTTTCGCCGACACGAACAAGGATTTCAACAACTTTACCGTAAACCGTGTTGTTTACTGTCACGTTTACAGTTGCCAGAAGCTTGTCTATGGTATAATTGGCTTTTGCTTTGGCAATAGTATAGTTTTGATCACCGTTATACGTGGCCGTGACGCTGTTGTTTCCGATTACCAGCTTATCATTTAAAACTGCACGATCTCCGGTAAGGTCAACTGTGTATTCTGCACCATTAACATTGAATGTTACACTGCCCGTTGGAGTTACACCACCCCCTGATTTACTAAGCGTTGCAATCACATCATTGGTAGTATTGGATAATGTAATTGTAGGGGTTGCCTGATTAATTGAAGGATAGAATTTGGATGTTTTAGCTGAATAATTTGCATCGCCAAGATAAGTTACAGTACCATTATGTCTTCCGGCAGAAAGATTGTTCAATATTAAAGTAGCGTTGCCGTCATCTCCGATAGGAACAATGTATGTAACATTATCAATAATTATCGTTACATTATCACGTGCCAGAGGGTAAGGGGCTGTAGTCACATTGATTGTGGAATTTTTACCATATGGTGCATAATAACCATATATACCCATTTTCCAATCTTCAGTAGGATGTACCATGAATTTAGTATTGTTTATGCTTTTAACCGCATATGATGAATCACCGTTGTAGGTTACATTTACAATATGCTCTCCGCCGGCTAATCCGCTGATATTTCCCAGAACGGCCGTACCGTTGGATATTATAACAGTTTCAACAATGTTGTCATCGACTTTAATCGTTACATTTCCAGTGGCATCGGTCTTTAACAATACCCTTACTGTAGCGTTCTGTCCGAAATTGATATCATCGACTTTAACGTCCATTTCAAAGTTTTTGGTTGCGTTAACCGTGAACGTGAAATTGGTTGAGTTTCCATTGAAGTGAATATCTCCCTTGTAATAGGCAGTGATATTTTCATATTTGCCTGTAGGTAAACCGTCAATATTAAACATTGCAGTTCCATTTAAAATTGGAGCCACATATTCACGGCCATTAATTTCAATCATAATGTGTCCTGTAGTGGTATTGTTGTTTAAAGTTACGTTGATAATTTCATCTTCACCATAGCTTATGTTGGTTGGAATTACTTTCAGAGTAGAATTAAGGTAGTATACTTCAAATGCAGTCTGATTCAGAGCATATTTATAATACTCGTTTCCCAGATAAACAACGGACATTGAATAATTGCCCGGATTCAATATGGTAGGCAATACCACGTCTATTTTACCATCTGTAATGTTTTCCCTTACATTTCTTCCATTCATGGAGAAGAGCACAGTACCGTTTGCGTTAGTAGTAACGTTTGCGATTGCCCTTTGACCATAAGTAATGTTGTTAATGATTATTTTAATCCATGTTTCACGTAATTTTATAGTAAATTGGGTTATATTATAAGCCGCTAAATGGACTTCATCACCTGCATATGATGCCGTTACAGTATATGTTCCTTCAGGCAAATGACCCAATTCCTTAGTTGCATTAGCAAGAATCCAAGTTGTGAAACCATCAATTAGCTTTTCATAACATTGAATTTCCAGAGGTATTTCCTTATCTCCTATTTTGAATTTTATAATTTGCTTATCGATAGTAAAGTTACTTCTTGCTTTAGGCGTCAGCGAAATTGTGACATCAAAATTCTCTTGAGTTACATCACCGACATCTATTTTCAAGGTCACAGGCATTTTTACATTCAGCGTACCGTTATAAACCCGATTCTTATGCAATCCATTATCAAATGCGGTGAGATGGAATGCACCTTGGAAATATGCAGGAGATGTAAATGTATTGTTATATAATATATAGGAGTTATCTTTATCCTGGTAAACATCATTAGACGTGTTCAAGGTTCTTACTGAAATGATTGAATTGTTGTTATCATCAGTAATGTTAGCCCAAAATGTGAAAATTTCCATCCAGGTAGTATTCCAAGTTTCATTATTTAAAAGTTTAGTGGTTGTATTAGTCCAGATATCACCATCATTATAAATATAACTGTCAAATATGTTTTTCTCAAGCCATAAATTACCCGCATTCCATACTGAATAAATACCTGAATTATCAGTATTATTATTTGTAGTTAAAGTCACATTAGCGCCTTTATTGATCCATATCGCATTGGAACCGGATAATGATGAATTTGTCAATGTTGAGTTTCCTGATTGGAAATAAATTCCTGCACCGATACCATCCTTGGAAGAAAATTCATTCAATGTCAAATTGTTCATTGTAGCGTTACCGTTAACGTAAATTATTCCACCATAGCCCCATGCGGATTTGACGTTGTCAAAGTCGGAATCGCTGATATTTGCATTTGAATTGTCTATGTAAATGGCACCCCCATTGAAAATGGAAGCTCCATTGTTAAATTTAGTTAATTTAATGGTCGTATTAACTGAATCAGATACGGAAATTATACCGTTTCCAGCAGTTTCATTATCAAATGTGGAATTATAGACAAATGTATCGTTACAATTAACCAAACATAATGCAGAACCGTATGCATGAGCTTCGTTTTTAAGGAAGGTTGAATTGCTAACTGTAAGATTTGAAGAGTCCTTCCAGTAGATTGCACCACCGTCACCGCTTGATTTTCCATATATGTCATAAGCACCAGCAGATACGCTGTATTTGAATGTAGTGTTGGTAATTGTAGCGTTATCTGCATTGATTCCCATAATTGCGGCACCGTGATTAAAGGTAAATGAAGATATGAAAACATCATTTGTAATGTTTGCGTTGTCACCGTGTATTTCAAGTGCTCCACCATCATTCAGTGAACGGCATAACGTAAATGTGCTGTTAAGGATTGTAACGTTTTCGGAATTGGCTCCAACGTACATTGAACCACCGTTTGTGGAGATACTGTTTGTAAACGTGGAATTGTATACATAACCGTTTGATGCAACCCAATCCACGTCTCCGCCACGGCCGGTAAGTACATTATTTCCTTCAAACGTTGAATTTAGGATTTTACAGTCATCACTGCCATCTCCAACGTAAATTGCTCCACCGCTTTTGCCTGCAGAGTTGTTGATGAAAGTGTAGTGGTCGATTTTGATTCCTTTTGCTTCAAGCCATCCTAAAGCCGCACCTGCAATTCCGGCGCTGTTTGCAATGAATGAATTGTTATATCCGAATCCTCCGGTTGAATTGGCTTCCCTACATAATGCAGCTCCGTAAGCGGCAGCATAATTGTTTTTAAACAAGGTATTTGTTAAATTACCCCCGGTTGCATTCCAGTCAATAGCTCCACCGTTAACTGTAGCACGGTTATTGTCGAATATTGCATGATCAATATTACTGTCACGTGAATTTCCATTCAGATATACTCCACCACCATACCTGGCAAAGTTTTCAGTGAAATTGGAATATATGATATGACCTGCTGAAGCAACCCAGTCAATAGCTCCACCATTACCGTTACTTGCATTGTTTCCAACGAACTTGGAGTAGTAAACATAATTGGTAATACCTTCACCACCAACAAATAAAGCACCACCATTTGATGCTCTATTGTAGTAGAAATCAGTGTAATTTAAAGTAACTGATGATCCTTCAACATTCAAAGCTCCACCGGCGCTGGTTGCGACATTATAAGAGAATGATGAATTGGTAACCCGAGTATTACCTGAACTACTTTCTACATTTATTGCACCTCCTTCAAATGCTCTGTTATTGGAGAAAGTTGAATTTACAACAGTAGCATTTGATGCATGACAATCAATAGCTCCACCATGACCAATAGTATCGTTGAGTGCTCTGTTACCGTCAAAAGTGGAATTGATTATAGTACAGTTATGACTGGTTGGAGATACATATATGGCTCCGCCACCTCTGCCCGCAGTGTTGTTGTAGAAGAAATAGGTATCTATTTTAATGCCGACAGATCCCATCCATCCGAGAGCTGCGCCTGCAATTCCTGCATGGTTTGCGATGAACGTATTGTTTTTACCACTACCTCCTGTAGCGTTTACTTCCCTACATAAAGCTGCACCGAATTCTTCAGCGATATTGTTTTTAAATGTCGTATTGTATAGTGTCATACGGGAAGCGTTACAGTCAATAGCTCCACCGTTTTTGTATGCGTAGTTGCCGTCAAATGTAATGTTGACAAGATGGCTGTCTGCGGAGTTTATTCCAAGAGCTATTCCTCCACCGTAGATTGCAGAGTTTTTTGTGAAATTTGAATCAGTAATGTTACCTGATGATGCAAGCCAGTTGATAGCTCCACCGTATCCTTCAGTAGCATTGTTTCCTTCAAAGACGGATAATGATACTGTGTTGGTAATACCTTTACCACCGAGGTATAAAGCTCCACCCTCTTTTGCGACGTTGTCATAGAATTTTGATTCGTTTACGTTAACTGCTGATGCTCTTAATCCTATAGCTCCACCGTATTCGAATGCAGTGTTTCTTCTGAATTCTGAACCTGTGATATTTGTATTACCTGCCCCACTGGTTACATATATTGCTCCTCCTTCATGAGCATTGTTGTCAGTGAAGCGGGAGTTTATAACGGTTGAATTTGCAGCAAGACATACTATAGCTCCACCGAACCCGCCGTCACCATGCTCGTCTCGAATGGTTGCATTGTTTCCTGCGAAAATGGAGTTTTTGACAGTACAGTTGTGACTGTTTTCACCTATGAATATGGCTCCGCCGTGAATGCCAGCAGTGTTGTTGTAGAAGTAATATTCGTCAATTGTAATTCCGACTGAATCAATCCAACCTAAAGCTGCACCACCGATTCCTGCATGGTTTGAGATGAAAGTGTTGTTTTTACCTCCACCTCCGGTTGCATTGGCTTCCCTACATAATGCAGCACCGAAATCACCTGCGTAATTTGATATGAAGGTGTTGTTGTATAATTTACCACCGGTAGCGTTCCAGTCTATAGCACCACCGTTGAAGGTTGCGTTATTGAATTTGAATATTACATTAACTATTTGGCTGTTTGAAGAGTTACCTCCGATATATATTCCACCACCATAACTAGCGGAGTTGTTTGTAAAGTTGGTGTTGAAGATTTGTCCTGCTGAAGCGTTCCAGTTAATAGCTCCACCTTTACCGTCGGTTGCTACATTGCTGGTGAAAGATGAACCGTTAATATAATTTTGTTCACCGACACTTCTAACGAATATTGCTCCACCGCTTAAAGCAGTGTTTTCGCTAAAGTAAGAGTCATTGATTGAAACGGATGAACCTGCCAAATCGATAGCACCACCGATTTGTAAAGCGGTGTTATTTGTAAATCCGGAACCTGTAATGTTGATGTTTTGGGATTGATCTCCGACATATATTGCGCCTCCGGTAGGAGCCCTGTTGTTAATGAATGTTGAATTGATAACATTACCTCTGGTTGCGTACCATTCGATTGCTCCACCGTGACCTTCAGCGTTTGGATTATTGATATAATTGCCTTCAAAGTAACTGTTGTTTATAAGACAGTCACCACTTCCCGGACCGACGTATATCGCTCCGCCATTTAAGCCTGCTGTGTTGTCAATGAATGTATATCCGTCAATTTTAATGCTTGATGCGTTAATCCAACCTAAAGCTGCACCACCGATACCTGCATTATTTCCTTTAAATGTGTTGTTAACACCAAAACCTTCAGTAGAATTTATTTCCCTACATAAAGCCGCACCGTATTCACCTGCAGTATTGGCCTCGAAGTAAGAATTGGTAAGGTTCATTTTTGATGAATTACAGTCAATTGCTCCACCGTTAATGGTAGCATTGTTATTATAGAATTCGCAGCCCCTGATTTTACAATTGTCCGCAGTTGAATTGTAGTAGATTCCTCCACCGTATTCAGCAAAGTTATTTATGAAGTCACAATTCAGTGCAGTACCGTTTTTACCTGCCCAGAAGAGGGCTCCGCCTCGATTAACATCATCACTGAAATTACCTGTTGCATTACCGTCCATGAAAGTGATTCCAACCAGAGTTACATTGGCTGCAGTAATATTGAATATTCTGCTGTTACCGTAAGTTGCGTTGTGTTTGGCGCTGATAATGTTACCTCCACCGTAAATGGTGAAATTCTTGAGATTTTTCAAGTCAGTTATGTTCATACAGCTGTCGTCTAAAGGTTTTTTCGTAGTCTGATTATACCTGTCATCAGTGAAATAATAGCTTCTCTGCAGAGTAATGTTGTTTAATCCCTGGTTTATAGCGGCTTCAATTAATCCCTGAAGGATATGGAAGTCACCTTTACGGGTATCTACAGTAATTGTAACAGTTACTGAGCGATTGGTTTTATTTAAATAATTATCATCTTTAAAGAAAACGGTGATATTATAAGTAGTCACATTTAAATCATAAAAGTTTACATTATATGTTTGGTCATGAGAATTGAAATAACTTGCATAATTTTGCCTATTAATTTCTACAGAACCAACAAGTATATCATCTCCATGAGTATCTTTGTAGGTTAAATTTACAACAATGAAAAGGGATCTCCTATCAATGTCTTTAGGATTTCTGATACTTACAATTGCAACATTTTCTTCAGCAAAAGCCGTGACATTTAATATATAATCTTCATTTTCCTTAAAGTATGAATTAAAAATAACGTTCGGATAAGATCCTGTAGGAGTGTTCATTGAGACAGTTGTTCTACCAGGGTCTTCAGGCTGACCTCTGTCGTCGAAATTATTATAGTCACGATATATTGTCTCAAAACCTGTTGTACTTAACATGACATAGTAAACTGCACCACCGTTGTGGGATGCAAGGTTTTTAATAAATGTACAATTGTCAATGAAAAGCGCAATTCCTGAATTGCCTGAGTTATATACTCCACCACCATTATATGCGTATGAATTGGTAAATGTGGAATCACTGACAGTGCTGTACATAACTTTTTCTACGTAAATTGCACCACCGGAGCTTGTTGCGTTATTTCCATCAAATGAACATTTTGTAATGTTTTGATAGTCACTTGCAACTGCAATTGCACCACCCAAATCGGCAGTATTGTTGGTGAAGTTACAATTTAAGATTTTACCTGAGTAATATCCTGAATAGATTGCTCCTCCTTCTACGTTAGCATGATTTTTATCAAATGAAGATAAGCTGATGATAATAGGATTTTTTCTGTCAACGTTCAAATCGGCATTTACGGTATATATTCCACCACCGTAATCAGCGGAATTGGATGTCATATTAATATAAGTCATTTTAAGTCCATATCCTGTAGCGTAAATACCACCACCGTAATAATCTGACGTGGAATTTGAAATGTTGGCGTTTTCCAATATACCACTATTTCCCAGCCAGTAGATAGCTCCACCGTATGAATTCTTTAAACCCGGAAGCAAATCATTATTGACTGCACTACATTCGTCTGCTGTCAAGTTAGTTATTTGAACGCCGATACCTGCAACAAAAATACCTCCTCCCCTATTAGCGGAATCAGAGGTTAAATTAATATTGGTAATAACAGTTTTACTGTTGATATACATTCCACCACCATCATATTCAGCAGTAGAATCATTTATTGTAACTGAAACAAGATTATTGTTTTGTGATGAAGCATGAACGTATATTCCACCACCATTGAGTGTAGCATGACATGAATTGATAGTGACGTTTTCGAAAATTTTAACAGCACCAGTTAATAAAGCAATACCTCCACCCTGATATGCACTGGAATCATTACATGTAATATTTATCAAAATTGCATTATTTTTATTGATACATATAGCCCCACCATATGCATTTTTGGATAAAGCGGTACCGTTTACAATAGTTAAATTAATTAATTTTGGATTTTCACCAGACCAGAAAATAGCTCCACCATTAGTTTTAAGTGAAGTACAGTTATAAAACTTTGAGTTCAATACGGAAACATCTTTGTCTGAAATGAAAAGTGAACCACCTTGGTGATTACCCCAAGTGCTTCTACCGTTTGCCGTTGAGTTGGAAAAAGTACAATTATTAATTGTAGTACCTGTAGCCTGACCTTCCTTCATTGCAATATCTCCACCGTAACTTGCAGTATTTCCGCTGAAAGTGTTGTTGAATATTAAACTGTTTTTCATCTGAAGCGCAATGGCTCCACCACAGGTTACGGCAGTGTTATTTATAAATTTTGAATTTTTAACAGTGAAGTTATTCCCTTGATAGGTACCTTTAGCACCACAATAGAGTGCACCTCCGTCACCAGCTGAAATATGGTTGTTTATAAAGGTACAATTGTCTATGACACTGTTATCTGTCTTATACCAATCAATAGCTCCACCGTGGTGAGTAGCTGTGTTATTAATAAATAGAGTGTCTTTAATTAATGATCCGGATGTTGTTATTGATGTGGCACCTTCATCCCAGAAAATAGCACCACCTTGCAAATTATTACCAATAGCTCTTGAATTGGCAAATACTGACCCTATAATTTCATTTCCGGCATAACCTCCTCTCCAGAGTATAGAACCTCCTTTATTAGCATAGTTTGAATCGAAATATGTGTAGTGTACTTTTGCATTTAAACCTTCAACATACATGGCTCCTCCAGTAGATACTGCATGGTTTTTCGTAAGGTTTGATCCGTAAATTGTGGAATTTGTTCCTACCATGTATATTGCCCCTGCCTGGGACGCCGCATAGTTATCTGTGAAATTGGAATATGAAATGTTTGTATTGGCACCTTTTATGTATACGGCACCACCGACAGAAGTAACCTCATTGTGTTCAAAGTGAGAGCGGGTAATGTTTGTATTGGCACCTTCAATATAAATAGCACCACCCTCGGAACCACTGGCTACTGCAGCATTGCTTATGAATCCTGAAGATTCCACCGTTGTATTATCACCCTTAATATATATGGCACCACCCAATTTTTGAGATGTGCCCTTAAGGAATGTTGAATCTACAATATCAGCATTATGTCCTGCAACATACAATGCACCGCCGGCATTAGCATTTAAACCAAAGGAATAAGTGATTTTGAAATTAGTTTTGTTAATTGTAGCATTATCACCTGAAATGAAAATAGCACCACCAGCACCGGAAATCTCATTTATATTAGCTTTTGTAGCATTACTTAAACTGATATTTGTGTTTGAAATAGTTGCATTGGCCCCTTTGATATATATGGAACCACCATTAATTGCATAACTTTTTTCAAAAGATGAATTTGCAATTGTAGCGTTATGCCCCTGGATATAAACAATTCCACCTTCTCTACCGTTACCCATTTCAAAAGTACAGTTAATAATATTTGAATTGTTACCTAAAACGTAAATCGCTCCACCACCAGTTACATAATTCTTGCCCTGATGTTCATTATTGTGTGAAACATTACACCTTTCAAATATGGAATCAGTAATGTTTACATTATTACCCGTAATAAATATAGCCCCACCGGTAATTTTAGCATATGTTTTAGAGAATTTGGATTTGGTAACAGTAACATTATCACCTGTAAGACAGATTGAACCGCCGTTTGAATTACTACCTGGCAAACTTACACCCTTGTTGTCATCACATGTTATATTATCTATAATACCGTTAGTACCGTTCCAGAAAACAGCACCTCCGTCGTCTCCTGCAACATTATTGTAAAAGTAAAGGTCTTTTAGGGTACCGTTAGTACCGTTCCAGCAAATAGCACCACCGTCTTCATGAGCAAAGTTATTTACAAATGTCGTGTTTTGAACTACCCCGTTTACAGCACCTACATTCCAATTGATTGCACCTCCAATATTTCCTGCGTAATTATCGGAAAAAGAAGAATCCTTGATTGATATATTTTCATTTCTTTGAAGGTATATTCCACCACCTAACTGAGAAGCATTGTTTTTAGTGAAATTACAATTTTCAATAGTACCTATAGAACCTGTCCAGATAATAGCACCACCGTTACCACCAGAGGTAGTATAATTAGTAACATTTCTATAATCCTTAGAAACGTTTCCTACAGCTTTGTTGTCATAAAAAGTAACATTTATTACAGTACCGTTAGTACCGTGCCAGTATACTGCACCACCTGATCTCCATGCAGTGTTATTCGTAAACGTTGAATTTATTAACCTACCGTTATGTGCGCCATTTTGCCAGTCAACACCACCACCGTTAAGACCTGCAACATTATTCTCAAATATACAATTTGCAAATGTAGTATTATTACAATCCTGTGAGGATTCATTATGCAAGAAGACCGCTCCACCTCGATATTGAGCAAAGTTGTCAGCAAATGTACAGTTATCTACAAGACCTTCACTACCAATCCATAGTACAGCTCCACCATCACCACCACCGACGTCATCGGTGAACTTACCTGTTGCCCTATTATCTGTAAATGTGGATTTTTTGACAGTACCGTTTGTACCTGACCAGTATATTGCACCACCTGATCTATTAGCTATATTATTAATAAAAGTACAGTTATCAACAAGACCATCAAATGCACCTTTATGCCAGTCAATAGCACCACCATTACTACCTGCATTATTATCTTTAAAGTAACAATCATGGAATGAGATGTTACGTCCTCCATCGTCATTTTGATATGGTTCTATATAGACTGCTCCACCACGACCACTAGGTACACCAACAGTCTTGTTACATATAGCTTCATTATCTATAAACCTACAGTTGGTTACAGTACCATTTACACCAGACCAGAATACTGCACCACCATCACCATTATTATTATAACGTCCTTTCTTTAAACCATTAGCAGTGTTATTAGTAAAGTTAGAATCTTTAATTTCACCATGATGGCCTCTCCAGTATACAGCACCACCATTAGCATCAGCAGTATTATTTTCAAAGGTACAGTTAGTTACTTCACCATCAATTGCACCTTCGTGCCAATCAATAGCACCACCGTTAGTACCTGCATGGTTATTAATAAACTTGGAATTTTTGAATGTCGTATTATTACAGTCCTGCGTACTATCATTAGTTAAGAATACTGCACCACCACGAACATTAGCATTATTTTCAGTAAATGTACAATTATCTACAAGACCATGACTACCTATCCATATTATAGCTCCACCGTCACCGCCATTAGGGTAATCTCCCATAGCCCTGTTATTAGTAAATTCGGAATTCGTTATGGTTCCATGGTCGGCATCCCAGAATATTGCACCCCCACTGTGGCCGGCAACGTTATCAATAAATTTGGAATCACTTATCATACAGTTATCGCCAGTAATCAAGAGAGCACCACCATCATTACCCCCCGTAACGGCTCCCCTAATGAATACGACATTATTCAGAGTAACCGAAGAAGTGATATTAAAAATCCTGGCCATTCCATTACCGTCAATAGCATACCCATTACCGTTAATAGTCAAAGGCCGGTTAATTTTAATACCATCATCAAAGGAATCTCTACTGACATAAGTATAATTTTGACCCAAATCAATTACAGTATTAGTATTACCATTAATTAATTCATTAAGTTCCGTAAATGATCCGCCTCCAACTCCCAGAGTTTCATTTTCATCCAGAATTGAATTCGACAGCAAATCATTTGCGTTTTCGACAACTTCAATATTGGAAGTTGAAGACACATTAGTATTTGTGCTGTTTGACCCTATATCAGCAGCTGCGGCTGATTGAAGTGACAAAATAAAGCACAACAATAAACATAATATTATAATCTCCTTTTTCTTCATAATTACGCCTTTCCATACTTTTTTTGAAATATATTTTTTACATTTTCATCGAAAGTTTAAGGTATTATATATATTGCAATTTTATTATATATATAATTTAATATCAAAAAATTAACAGTAAAAAATGAATTAATTTTAAAAATAACATGAAAAATTGAATACAAATCATATTATAAAAATTCGAAAAACAATGCTTTTTAAAGCTATAGGAAAATCAGCATGAAAGAGTGAACAGTTAATCCAAAAAAAATATCATCAAAAAAGAAATTACCATCAAAAAAAAGAAGTGAAAATTACTATTCCCAAGAGTTTACTTTTAATTAAAAATTAAATAAAGGAATTTCAAAAAAAATAGGAATGAAACCCCATAATATAAAAATTATGCAGGATAAATGCCATCATTTTCATATTTAATTTCTAACCAGGTTTTAAGCATCTTATCCGATAGAACATATTCTTTGTTGAATGTATGTTCTATTATTCCTTTATTTAAAAGTGAATCAACATATTTTGTTATTGTTGATTTTGAATAGTTCAATTCACGGGCAAGTAAAGACCAATTGACATGTTCATTTTCAACCATGAAAATTATCATTTCTTTTTCAATAGAAGTTAAACTTCCCCAAACATACAACCACATAATTACAATTTGGTCAACATTTAAAAGAAGTGTTTCCTTAATTATTTCTTCATCACATTCTATATTAGAAGGTAAAATTGAAGCTAAACTATTAATATATGCTGGAATACCTCTAGTACAGGAATAAAACCTTTCAAATCCACCATCAGTGAATTTTAAACTAGATAATCTTTCATTCAAGTATCGTTTAGTTTGATCTTTTGTAAATGGATCTATATTGAATTGTAACATTCTACCTCCAAAAGCACCATTTTGACCATTAATCATATTGATTATTTCACCTGTTTGCGATACTGAACCCGTAAATATATAGCTTACATTGAATTGTTCTTGAGAGTAACTTCTTATTAACCAGAAAAATGCATCAGGTTTTTTCAATGATTTTAATAATTGAAATTCATCAATTACAATTATAAATCCTTTGATATCTGGTGAAGAATCAACAATTAATTGAGGAAGTTCCATTGTGAATTTACTTAATTTTAAATAATTATCCTTAATTTCAGGTAATTCTATATGAGTCAACTTAATATTGCTTAAATCATAATTTTTCAGTTTTAATTGATTAATGAAATTAGTAATGTGACTTTTAATATTATCATATAATTTTTCATCTTTATTAATGGTCTCATTGATTTTATCTAAAATTTCTTTAATAACTTTTTCTTCTGTTAATTCTCCTTTTTGAGCACCATAAATCTTTGATAAATCAATGTAAGCAGTTAAATATTTATCAGGCTGATCATTTAAAATTTTTTTAAGTAAAAAAGTTTTACCAACGCCCCTATAACCAGTTATTAAAAATTGATTCGCAACATCCATATCCAACAAGGACAAATTTGCATTTATCTGGCTAATTTCTTTTTTTCTATTAAAAAAATATTTATTTATATCTTTAGGTATGACTACTGGAAGAGAATTCATTTAAAACACCATTTTTATATATAATAATATATTTAACATTAATATAATATAAGTTTTTTTATAATGGACAAATATACTTTTAACGAACCTGTCCAAAACTCACAAACAAAAACTCCAGTTCGCCAAAAACGAACCAAACTAAAACTCACAAACAAAAACTCCAGTTCGCCAAAAACGAACCAAACTAAAATTCACAAAAAATGTTAAAAAAATAGTAAAATAAAGCCCATAATGTAGTTATGAGCCAATATTATAATAATTCTTTTCTTAAATCAATAGTATCCTTTAAATCAGGACCGGTTGAAATGATAGTGACAGGAACGCCAGTTTGTGACTGAATATCTTCAATGAACGCCTTGGTTTCAGCAGATAAATCATTGATGTCCTGTGTTCTTGCACAGTCAGGATATAATTTATCAACGCAGGTCAATGCTATTTGTGTAGCCCCGTTGATTCTGCAGGATTCCTTAGCCAAATCCATGTCAAAGTAACCGATTCTTCTTCTACGTCCGGTTACAACACCATATTCTTCCAGGCCTTTGCTTTCAGCTTCTTCCTGTGTCATTTCAGTAGGGAAAGGTCCTTCCCCGACACGGGAAATGTAGGATTTGAATACGTTGATTACCTCATCCACTTTGGTCGGTCCGACACCCACATCAGCGGCGAATGTTGATGCGGTCGTATCCTTACTGGTTACATATGGATATGAGCCGTAATAAAGGGATAGCGCGAATCCCTGGGATCCTTCAATGAAGACATCTTCGCCTTCGTCAATGGCTTCATTTATTGATACTGAAACGTCACCAATGTATTCTTCAAGTTCAGGGACATCTTTTGCAAGCCCGATGGTTCTTAAAACCCTGTCTGAGTTTGCAGGTCCGCAGCCTGAACCGGTACTTCCGATTTTTTTAGACAGATATTCGGAAGCCTGATCTCTTTTCATATGCTCTTCGGTAATTATTGCACATCTAGGATCTATCGTCATCCTTTCCTTTACGTTATATTTTGCTAAATCATCAAATTCTTTATAAAGTACATCAGGATTAACTAAAACTCCAGCCCCGATCATGAGTTTAGCACCCGTATGTACAAATCCGGATGGGGTTAATCTTAAACCGTATTTTTCACCATTGAACTCTACAGAATGTCCTGCATTAGGACCTACGCCTGCACGAGCTATAATGGATGGTTTGTCATTGTCACAGAGGTAAGTGATACATTTTCCCTTACCTTCATCTCCCCATGCTCCACCGACTAAAATACTACAAGTCATTTAATAACTCCTAAATAATTAATATGTGAAAATGAAAATAAAATTCCATAACAATAATATTTTGTTTTTAATAATTAAAAAAGTTTTTCTAAGATTACCAAAAAAAAGACGGCTATCTGTTGAAAGGATGGTTTTCACACATAGGGTCCTTTATGATATTCCTTTTCTGATGATACTTCAGATAGTACATCATCCAATCGTTGGACAAATCCCTTAAAAGCTTGTCATTAAGCCTTTCATAAGGAGTAAAGAAATCAATCTGATTTCCACCCACTACAATAGCTATGTCGTTGAATTCAAGCAGACAGAAGAAATCTGAGCGGATATTGTGAACATCATATTCCTTATCCATGGAATAATCCTTTTGACGGGAATAATTGTGAAAGAAGGTATTCAAATATTCAAAATCAATAAATTTGATTTTGCGAAGCTCCAAAAGCATGTCTTCTCTAAGATAATGATTTTTATAGTCAAAATGAGACAGAAATTCAATATCCCAGATGTTATCATAAAAGACCGTAATGAAGGGGTTTTTGCCGAATCTCATGGTTAAGGACAAATCCCTGTCGCTTTTCGGAACACCCAGCTCCACATCAATGAAATCCAGATAGATAGAATCTTCAGAAATCTCAATGAATGACAGCTTGGTATAATTGCTGCAAACGTCTTCTATTAATCTTAATGAATCACTTTTCATCTATAACACCTACAAACAAATCATAAGCTCCTTCAATTTCATATTCTTTATTCTCATCATACTTCTTATCCCATTGGAAATTTACGATTTTTATCGGATCGTTTACACTTTCATTCCAGTTCAAATCGAAACCTGCACCGGACAAAGACCCATAAACCGTTTTACCGATTTTTAAAGACTTGCTTTCATCCCTTTGAAAGTCCCCGAAGGTTATTCTCAAGACCTCGCTTTCAATGGCATCCTCCACATCCTCAAAGGTGTAAAAGCAAAAGCCCTCCACAGCATATTTATTATTAAATAAATGAACATATAATTCGAATATGTCCTCAACGCCTTCTTCGAAATCATAACCGCAGTTATGAACACCGATGATTGATTTTAAAGCCAAACCTTTAAAGCATTCCTCTAAAAGAGAAAAGTTATGGTTGTTGAAATCGTTTGAAGATATATCGTACCCGGAAAAGTCAATTTCCTCTTCGATAAACTGGTCTTCAAGGATTTCCAGAATCTCATCGGATGAGAAAAATCCGGATTTAGCCAATAAATCAATCAAATCATTTACTTCATTAACCAAATCCTGATTCATGATAATCAATCCTCTTCTAAAAGCATCTGAATTGACTTTACATTGCCCCTTTCGGTATATCCTATGATGATACGGCTTTCACCTATATAGACAACATCAAAATCATCATGCTTATTTACACTATATCCCTTGAGCTTTGCGTAGGAATCCAATGCAATTCTTCCGTAGACGCCGAAATTCTTCTGGAAGGTGTAGAAAGTGTCCTTGAACTTCTCAACGCTGTTGTTTTCCTCGAGATTTCCGGCTTCAATGGCTACAAATATGTCAAGTCCCTCTTCGCTGACAGCATAATATGCATCCATGTCCAGAATCGCAACGGTAGTCATCGCCAATGTGTGGCATGCGTTGAAATCCGCCTGTATTATAGGAGAAGAATATTCCGGAATTCCTGCATCGATTCCTGCCTGCCTCATTTCGGCTGCGGCCTTAATCAAATCTGCTCCGAAGATTTCCTCGCTGTCCCATGCCCAGGACCACTGGTGGAGGTCTTCGCGATAGAATCCGAGGACCTGAATCGGAAGGGAGACGTCCCCAAAGACCACAGTACCGTTGTCCAAATCCAAAGTGCCTTCGGTATCTCCAATGAGTTCTGAGAGGTTTTCCTGCTTGTCCAAAGCAAGCGCACCGTATTTGGATAAGACCATTTTAAATGAGTCTCCTTCACGGATAACAACAGGTTCTTCAATAGTTTTCAAATCAAATCACCTAAAATTCTAATTTTGAAATTCTGTCCATTGCTTCTTTGGTATTTTCCAAAGTGTTAAATGCTGTAAGTCTTAAATAGCCCTGTCCGCTTGGTCCGAATCCTGAACCAGGAGTTCCGACAACGTTGGCTTCTTTTAAAAGAATGTCAAAGAAATCCCAGGAATCCATTCCGTTAGGCGTTTTTACCCAGATGTAAGGGGAGCTGATTCCTCCACGGACTTCAAGACCCAAATCTGTCAGGCTTTCCCTAATGACCTTTGCGTTTTCCATATAATAGTCAACGACTTCCTTGATTTGAGCTTTACCCTCTTCTGAGTAGGTTGCTTCGGCTGCCCTCTGTACAGGATAGGATACACCGTTGAACTTGGTGGTCTGCCTTCTGTTCCATAATGGATTTACTTCAACTTCATTGCCCTGACTGTCCCATGCAATCAGTTCTTTTGGAACGACAGTGTATGCGCAACGGGTTCCGGTAAATCCTGCGGTTTTGGAAAAGCTTCTGAATTCAATGGCCACTTCACGGGCTCCTTCGATTTCATAGATTGTGTGAGGAACGTTTTCCTCATTGATAAATACTTCATAAGCGGCATCGAACAATATGATTGCCTTGTTTTCCTTTGCATAGTCGACAAATACCTTAAGCTGATCTTTTGTCAGGGTGGTACCTGTCGGATTGTTAGGATAACATAAGTAAATAATGTCTACAGGTTCTGAAGGCAATTCAGGAACGAAATCGTTTTCGGAATTGCATTTGAGATAGGTCAATCCTTCATACATTCCGTCATCACCCATTTCGCCGGTTCTTCCGGCCATGACATTTGTATCAACGTAAACAGTGTAGACAGGATCGGTTACGGCTATCTTATTGTCCAGGCCAAAAATCTCCTGAATGTTTCCGGTATCACATTTTGCGCCGTCACTGATGAATACCTCACCGACGTCAAGGGAAACTCCATATGGCTCAAAATCGTTTTTAATGATGGCTTCAGCCAAAAAGTCATAACCCTGTTCCGGACCGTATCCCCTGAAGGTGTCTGCATCGGCCATTTCCTCAACTGCATTTTGGAACGCTTCAACTACTGCAGGAACCAATGGCTTGGTAACGTCGCCTATGCCCATTTTAATTACATCAGCGTCAGGATTTGCTTCAACGAATTCAGCTTCTCTTCTAGCAACTTCAACAAAAAGATAGCTGCTTTTCAATTTAAGATAGTTTTCATTAATTTTAACAACCATAATTAAACCTCTAATATAGAATAATATTTACTATTATATTATATCATTTTCAAAATATATAAAATGAATTGTTTAAAAAAGAATGCTTTAAATTGAAAAAAATCTTTTCACTGAAGCATTTCAGAAAAATGAAGTCAGATTAAGTCTTTTTTAAAAACAATATAAAACTTTATATCAAAGAATTTGTAATAAATAATATATACTATAAACTTAATTAATTTATAAGAAGTGGATGAAATGAACGAAACTATATTGTTAATCTGGGCAATTATTGCCATTGTTGGTATAATCGCTGTGATAGCTGTCAAACTATATTACAGAGATAAGGATGATGAAAAAGAGGACTTTACAAACATTACAACTCAAAATCCCCTGCAGGAAATGATTTCCGAGCAGGAAAAGAAAAACAGCAGCAAAATTAATAACAACACCAAGCCAAAAAATCCGGTTTCCGATTATTTCGCAAGACAGAATGAACCTGAAATCACCCTTAGAAAGGAAGGCACACGTGCAAATACCCAATTTGACCCATATATTGTTCCTGAGACGAACAGAAATAACAATATGAATAGAAACATTAGTTATTCATCCCAAAATCAAGTTTTAATTAATTATGAAGATAACGTTCAAAAGTTCCAAGAACCAATAACCGAAACCCAGAGAGATATTATGAATAAAAATAATAATGAAGATAAAAATTCCGATGTCAGCTATACCAAAACAAGCGAAAGCAAGCATGAGCTTAAAGACTTGTTTACAATCGATGAACTGATTAAGGAATCAAAAAGAAAAGATGACGAAAGGGAAAAGGAATCCCAAACCATCAGAAAAGAGGAAGATGACAATTCAGACATTAAAGAAAGCATCAAAAAGAATCAGGAAGCTGCCAAAAAGGACGATGAAATCAGAGACATCGAAGACATCAGAAGCAGCATTGAAAAGATGCATGAAATTGCTGAAGCAATCAAAGCCTCAGACAATGAGGACGTTCCTTCACAAGCCGTAGCTTCACAAAAGGACATTGATGAAGCCATCGATTCAGCAAGCAATGAAGCTGAAGAGGAAATCACTGAAATTTCAGAAACAAATTCAATAACCGACGCTGTCATCAAAAAGGAAAGCGAAGATACAACCGTTCAGGAAACCCTTGACGTTAAAGAGGAAAGCGTACCTGAAGAAAAAGCAGAAAGTGTCGAAGAATCAGTTCCAGAAGAAAAGCCTGAAATTTTCAAAGAGGAAGTTCCTGAAGAAAAAACCGAAAGCATCAAGGATGCAATCCCTGAAAGCGAGGAAATCAAGACTCCTACCCTTAAATCTCCAACCAAAGTTGAAGAGGACAGCGTAAGTATTCTTTCAGGTGCGGATGAGGATTACGAGTTCGGAGCTTCAATCGATTCATCCAACTTATTTGAAGATGAAAACGGCGAGTTAAGCGATCTGGATTACAGAAAAGACCTTGCCAAATTCACCAATTCCATTAAAAATTCAGGCATCGTCAAGGATATTCGTCAAAAGCTGGCTCCTGAAAGCAGCGACGATGAACTGGATTCATTGAATGAGGACTTCATCAGAAACGTCAACTCATACACCGACGAAGCCAATGAATTCTATGATGACTATGACGATTATGCTCCTATAATCAACGAAACCCACGAGGATTATGTGGAACCTGAAGAAGACGAAATAAGACAGGAAAATACCAGAAGAGTATTTGAAAATGCAAAAAGCAGCGCTTCAATCGACAACATCCTTGAAAGCGAACCTATTCCTACTCCAAAGGCAATTCCTGAAAAGTCAAGCCTCAAGGTATTGATTAACAACAATGAGGAAGTCTTAAGAAAAGGCGATGAAATTATCTTTAACCACGAAGGAGATACCTATTCAAGCAAAGTGTACTCCATTAACGGTGATGACATCAAAGTAAAATACAGAAGGCAGGACATTACAATCAAGCCAAGCGACATTAAAAAGATATATTAAAAATATATCTTTTATTTTTCATTTATTTCATAGCCGCCATCACATAAAACGTATTTAGCCCTGCTTATTTTTAAAGATCTTATTATATTCAAGTAAAAATCGTCCAGTTCCGCATCCGCATAGGGATATACGAATTCAAAAGAATATAGATTATCATCTTCAACGTACATGAATTCATTGCGGCGGATTTCATTATCAGCGCTTTCAATGGATGATACCAGCATATAGTAGATATCATCATTGATTGCTAAAAAATCGGAAATTATTATATTTATATTAGGAGTTGAGCCCAAAGTCGTCTCCATCGCATCCTTAATCTCAACAAGACCCGTTAAGGTGGGAGCTAACGAAAACTTGATTGTCATAGGTATATTGGGATTTACCAGTGACAACTCAACGAAATCTCCCTTGTTGGGAATCACATCAAAGCCTTCAGGCGTTTTTAAAGTGACGTATCCGTTTGTAAACAGGGTCATTTAAACACCTATTTGTGGGCAAAGTAGAATATCAGCTCATCATCCGTTACTTCATCCAAACGTGCAAAACCGACCCTTTCGAACTGTACAACGTCTCCAACTTCCAGATCTTTTAATGCTGACTCGCCGAGGCCTTTTTTAAGTGATGCGTCATCCATTACAATAGTAACGTTGACATTATCATCATAAGGCACCCACTGGATGATTCTGGCCTTCAGATCCCTTGCATCTTCAAAGGAAGTTGAATTGTAAGTTACCTTATCTCCTGAAATGTCCACATTAATTGCATCCATCAGCCTGAATACGCCGTCTGCAATGTCTGATTTTGCAAGATAAGCACTGCCTGCAAACGGAAGGAGCCTGTTTCCCCTGTCGAGATGGTCTGCATGAAGCGGCCTTTCGATTACAATCTCGCCGTCCGCATAACCTTCAACCTCGATTAGCTGAGGGTCTTCAACAAAGAAATAACGGTTTGCTATAGGTTCCAATAAATTACGGTTCAATCCGTAGATTTTCTTCCAGCTGATTGCTGAATCGGCCATCTTAACGCCTATTTCTGTTATGAGATTGTAAATGGCTTCAGGCCTTATTCCACGCCTTGCAATGGCTCTTAATGTTCCGAGCCTTGGATCGTCCCATCCGCTGTAGGTGCCATCCTCGATTCCTGCAAGAGCCTTTGAGGTACTCAATGCGATGTCCTCCATTTTAAGCCTGCCGTAATGAATGAACTCAGGCAAATCCCATCCCATGTGGTCGTAGAGGTATTTCTGCTTTTCGCTGTTTGCCAGATGGTCCTTTCCCCTTAAAACGTGAGTCATTCCCATCAGATGGTCATCCACCGCTACGGAGAAGTTCATCATAGGATAAATCCTGTATTTGTTGCCCAGTCTCGGATGGGTTTCCTCAACTATTCTCATAGCCACCCAGTCACGGATTGCAGGGTTCTTGTGATTGATATCTGTTTTAACCCTTAAGACAGCCTCACCGGCTTCCATAGTATCGAACTTATCCCATAATTCAAGGTTTTCCTCAACGGAATTGTCCCTGCACGGACATGCCTTGCAGTTATCCTTAAGCTCCTTGAAGTCAGCGCCGTCACAGGTACACATGTAAGCTGCGCCCTTCTCAATCAATTGGCGTGCATAATCGTAATAGATTTCGAACCGGTCTGACTGGAAAACGATTTCATCAGGATTGATTCCAAGCCACTTTAAATCCTCAGGAATCATTTCATAAGCGTCTTCATAAACCCTTTTCGGATCGGTATCCTCAATTCTCAATATCAGTTTGCCGTCATGCCTTTTTACATATTCTGCATTTGGAACGGCAGCTCTAGTGTGTCCGATATGCAGAGGTCCGCTTGGATTTGGAGCGAAACGAAGAACTATGTTTTCATGAGTTCCCGGAAGTTCCTGCAGGCCTGCCTCTTTTGCCTTGGGCTTTTTGTCCTGAACTTCAACGCCCAGCTTTTCCATTTCGCTTGCCTGCTCTTCTGCAGACATAGCGTTTACCTGAGCTACTATTTTTCCTGAAAGAGGTCCGATTTCCTTTGCCCTGCTTCTCAGTTCCGGCTCGTTTGCCATTATTGAACCCATAACGGCACCGGGATTTGCATTTCCCTTATGCTTGGCCGCATTAAGCAAGGCATGCTTATATACAATTTCTTCTAAATCATTCATTTAATCATCACAGTTTAAATTTTAATTGAAAACAAGTAATTGGAGTAATTGAAACACTCCATTTTCTAGGTATTATATTTAAATTAGGATATACTTAATGTTTTTCAAAAATCATGAAAAAGATAATATAACTTGAAGAATATAGTAAATTAAGAGTAGTTATTAAAAAATTGGAGTTTTAATAAATTATAATGGTCGATGCAAATGAGCGATGCTATTGAAACTGCAAAAGTGTACATTGAAGAAGAAAATTATGACGAAGCTCTAAGATTAGCTAAAAAAAGACACGGGAAAGATGACGTTGAATCCTATTTGAAAATATTGGATTTATTGATTGAAAAAGATTATCTGCTTGCCCTTGAAGAAAAGGGAATGTATTATCAGTATTTTGATGAGACTCACGACGATGGAGATTACGGCGAAAAGTATTTTGATGAATACTTAACCAAACAACCTCGCTCCATTAACGTTCTCTGCGACAAGGCAATGTCAAGATTCAACAAGAACCACATTGACGAAGCCCTTGAGTACATGGACAAGGCAGAAGAAAAGTACAAGTCATATTCGCCGATAGAAAAGCCCCGCATTTCCAAAAAGGAAGTGAAGATGGGCAAAATCGAACTGTTAATCCAGGCCAAAAGATATGATGAAGCCCTTAAAAACCTCACCGATTATGAAAGCCGCTATGGCGAAGACGAAAAGCTTATTCTATACAAAGGTTCCATGCTTCAAAAAAACGGTCAGAACAATGAGGCTTTAAAATATCTGGAGAGATCCATTGAAAGCGAAGAGACAATAATCGCATTCAACGCAAAAGGTGATGCCTTATACGAGCTTAAGGAATATTCCGAAGCCCTCAAAAATTACAAGAACTGCATAAGCTATGAACAGCGTGCACAGGAAGATTTGGAACTCGTTACAAACTTCAACTACAAGGCCGCTTTCTGCTGCGTGAAGCTCGGCAACGACAAGGAAGCCATCAAATACCTGAACAAAACAATCAACATGCTGAATGAGCACGGAAGACTTCCGAAAGACCTGGAAGCCATTTATCAGAAATGCTCATTTGAAAAGGAAAGGATTTTAAAAAGCGGTGATGTCAAGGATAAGGAATTCAGGAAAACGAGATTCCTCTCAGCAAGACATGCCATTTACGCATTAATCGTTATTTTCATACTGTATATAATCTTAAAAATGAACGGGTATTAATTATTTTGCGAAAATCATCTCAATTGTGCTTTCGCCGAGTTTTAAAGACTCCTCGCTCAATACCGCAAAGATTATATTAATTGAATAGTCTGGATTGTCATTAATGAAGTCGCTGCATGAGCTAATGGCTATTTTCCATGCAGCCTTTTTCGGATATCCGTAAATTCCTGATGAAATCAGAGGAAAAGCTATTGAAGTGCAATCGTTTTCCTTAGCCAATTTCAGGGAATTTTTATAGGCGCTGTAGAGAAGCTCCACCTCATTGCTGTTTCCTCCCTGCCAGACGGGACCGACCGCATGGATAACGTATTTGGATGAAAGATTGAATCCCGGAGTGATTACCGCATTTCCGGTTTCACATCCTCCGATTTCAGAGCATGCCATTGCAAGTTCAGCTGATCCGGCTTTTCGAAATATCGCACCGCATACACCGCCCCCTTCAAGAAGCTGACTGTTTGCTGCATTTACAACAGCATCAACATCCAAATCCACTATATTAACCTGTTTTACTTCAATACTGCTTTTCATCAAAACCACCATTATCTTAATTAATATATTATATATTAAAAAGAGATATATTTTTAGGGAAAAATATTTGATTAATAAAAACACTGAGGGATTTTAAAATGAGGCTTGGAAAGACAAATCTGGAAGTTAACAAGAACGGTTTTGGTGCGCTGCCAATACAGAGAAGAAACATGGCCGATTCGGTTGAAATTCTGCGCCATGCATATGAAAACGGAATAGATTTCTATGATACTGCACATTTCTACACCGACAGCGAAGCCAAGCTGGGTGCGGCCTTTGAGGACGTGCGTGAAGACATATACCTTGCAAGCAAGGGAGCAGCCGAGGAAGTGGAGGAATTCTGGAATCAGCTTGAAACATCACTTAAAAGCATGAAAACGGATTATCTTGATTTATATCAATTCCACAATCTATCATTCTGTCCGAAAGAGGATGATGACTTGTATAAAGCAATGTTTCAGGCAAAAGAGGATGGATTAATAAGACACATCGGCATTACAACCCATAAGATTACCCATGCCCATGAAGCAATTGAATCCGGACTCTATGAAACCTTGCAATACCCATTTTCCTATCTGAGCGGTGAAAGTGAAATCAACCTTGTAAACAGATGCAAAGAGCTTGATGTCGGATTTCTGGCAATGAAAGGAATGGGTGGAGGATTGATAACAAATTCAAAGGCATCCTATGCATTCATGAATCAGTTCGATAATGTCCTTCCTATTTGGGGAATCCAGAAGATGGAAGAGCTTGATGAATTCCTTTCATATGATGAAACGACCGTTCTGGACGATGAACTGAAAGAAGCCATCGAAAAGGACAAAAAGGAACTTGGAGATGACTTCTGCAGGGGATGCGCATACTGCATGCCATGTCCCGAAGAGATTAACATCAGCATGTGCGCCAGAATGAGCCTGTGGATTAGGAGATTTCCGGCAGAGCCATACCTGACCGAAGAATATCATGAAATATTAAACAAGACCCTTGACTGCGTGGAATGCTATGAATGCGTTGAGAAATGCCCATACGAATTGGAGATTCCCCGCCTGCTTAAGGAAAACTATGAAGACTATCAGAATGTATTGAACGGAAAAACGAAAGGTGTAAGAAATGAAACAGTGCATTGAAAATCCGAATGAAGTGAAATGGGACGAATTCTGGGCAAGCGAACTCGAAGCGAAAAAGGACAGAGGAAAAGACTGGGACAAGGCAGCTGCCGGCTTTAAAAAAAGAGCTAAAAAGGATGATTATCACGAGTTGTTATTCTCCAAATTGATATTGGATGAAAACGACAGCGTTCTTGATTTGGGCTGCGGCGAAGGTTCAATAACGCTTCCCTTGGCCAGAAAGGTCAGGAAGGTAACTGGAGTTGACTCATCAGTGAAAATGCTTGAGCTTTTAAACGAAAGGGCAGATGATGAAGGCATAGATAACGTTGAAACAATTTTAAAACCCCTTGAAGACATAACATATGATGAAGTCGGTCCTCATGACGTAGTTTTGGCCTCAAGATCACTTAACGGAATAATACCGATTAAGGAAACTCTGGCTGAAATCAACAGGATTGCCCGCAAATACGTCTTCATTACATTGTTCGGCCCTGAAAACTGGAAAATAGAAGGCGAGTTCAATGAATACATCGGCCGTGAAAACAAGCATTTTCCAGGGCATAACTACCTCTTCAATATCCTTTTCAATATGGGAATCTATGCAAACGTTGAGAGACTGGACATTAAGGCCTTCAGGGAATACGATACGATTGAAGAGGCAATGGACAACGGCAAATTCCGTCTTGACTTGCTGAGCGATGATGAAAAGGACAAGTTAAGGCAATACCTGTCAGAAATCCTTAGCGAAAATCCGGAAACCGGAAAACTGTACAACAAAAAGGACAAGGCAGACTGGATACTGATTTGGTGGAGAAAAGATTGAAAATTTGCAGAAAATGGAAATTCCATACCAAATATTAAAATTTTAAAGTAAAATGTGAAATTAAATGCTGAATTTAAAAAAAAAAGATTAATCGCCAGGGCTAATAGTCCCCGGCAACGTACTGAATTCTAATCAGTTGGATTTAATCATGGTTAAAATCATTTTATACGGACTGTTTACTGCCTGAAGAGCGTGAGGTTCATTTGCAGGCATGATAATGATTTCACCTTTTTTAACAGTATTTTTGACGCCTGAAATTGTGATTTCAGCTTCGCCGTCAATGATTTGAACCATTGCGTCAAAAGGAGCTGAATGCTCTGATAATCCTTGGCCCTTGTCAAAGGCAAAGAAGGTGACCGTTCCAAGCTCTTTTTTGATGACTTCACGGCTTACGACTGTATCATCCTGATATTCAACCAGATTTTGGATATCCAAAGCTTTTGCCTTGATATCTTCGCTCATTAATCTCACCCCATTATTGTCTTAATATCGGCTATTGCATCGCCAGTTATCGGAGTCAGGTTGTAGTTTTCAACCAAAACGTTAATGATGTCTTCATTGCACCATGCTGGAAGAACAGGTCCAATCCACATGTCGGTTTTTCCAAGGTAGAGTAAAGCCCAGAGCACTGCTGCAGCCTTCTGCTCCATCCAGCTCAATACGATTGTTAACGGCAATTCGTTCAATTCCATTTCAAAGAGATCGCATAATGCAAGTGCCACGTCAACTGCAACGATTGTGTCATTGCACTGTCCGACATCCAGGAGCCTTGGTATTCCTTCGATGTCTCCCAAATCCAAATCGTTGAACTTGTATTTTCCGCAGGCCAACGTTAAGATAACGGTGTCTTCAGGTAAGTTCTGTACAAATTCCCTGTAGTAGTCGTTGTGTTTTGCTGCCTTGTCACATCCGCCGACAACGAAGAATCTGGAAATCTTACCGTCCAATACCAGTTCCTTGATTTTTTCTGCGTGTTCAACGATAGCTCCTGCGCTCCAGCCTGTGGTAATCGTAGTCAGTTCTTCAGGTTCTAAAGATCCAAGGGATTTTGCGCATTCGATAACTTCTGAGAAGTCGTAATCGTCCACTGTCTTTACCCCTTCAAGTTTGGCTACGTCCATTGTGAACATCCTTTCCTTATAGGAGTCCATTGCAGGAAGTACACAGTTACTGGTTCCAACGATTGCTGCATTGTATTTCTTGAAGGTCATTCTCTGATCGTGCCATGCTCCACCCAGCTGTCCAGCGAGGTTTTCGTACTTGTTTAATCCAGGGTATCCGTGTGCCGGAAGCATTTCGGAGTGGGTGTAGACCTTGATGTCGGTTCCTTCAACCTGTTTCAACAGCTCTTCCAATGCCTTCATGTCGTGGCCGGTTACGATAATGGCCGGTCCTTCCTGTGCGCCGACTTTCACTTCTACAGGCTGAGGTTCGCCGTAGGCTTCGATGTGTGCGTCCTTAAGAAGTCTCATTACGTCAACGCTTACCTTACCCGCTTCCAAAGCCAAAGCAACCAAATCGTTTACATCAAAGTTAACGTTGGTTAATGTAGTGTATAGTCCTTTGGTTAAAAATTCATCGATTTCAGGGTTCTTTTTACCTAAAACGTTAGCGTTGTAGTTGTATGCGCTTATACCTTTCATGGTAAATATAAGATTATCTTGCAATCTTGCTACAGTAGGTTTTTTACCGCAGACTCCGCTTACAGTACATCCAGTACCATGAGCGGTCTGGGAACATTGATAACAGAACATATCTAAACTCTCGTTTGCCATTTTAATTACCTCGAATGATTGTATAATTATAGTTTAATATCAGATGTATTTAAAGATTTTGTCACTATTCAAGGGTTAAAAGTAGTAAATATATATAGAATGAAATAAAGATACTAAAACATGAATGATGATGTATATTTACTGAAAGGGATTGGGCTTACCATGTATGAAGCTCAAGCATATGTAACGCTGACCTCATTAATATCAGCTTCGGCAGTCGAAGTGTCCGAAAAATCGAAGATTCCTCGAAGCAAAATATATGATGTTTTGAAGAAGCTGAACGAAAAGAATTTCATTGAAATCGAGGACGGAAGGCCTCTTGTATATACCGCAAAATCTCCCGTGGAAGTGCTGAGCAGGGAAAAAGAAAAGATAGATGCTCAAATTGAAGATTCCATAACTAGGCTGACCAGCGTCTATGAAAACGGAATCAGTCAGGTGCAGGCACCAATCTGGAGGATTTACGGAGTTGAAAAAATCATCAACAAGGAAATCGAAATAATCCAAAGGTCAAAAAAGAAAATCAACATGAGAATAGGATTTCTTTTTGAAAATGAAGCTGAAATCCTTTTAAAGGAGTTTAAAAAACGTAAAAATCTGGAAGTGAAGATTCTGGCATCCCCAACATGCTACATTAACGACGAAAAGTTCGAAATCGTCGAATTCTTTAAGGAAAACGGAATGGAAATATACAGGGCAGACATTCCCTTCGTTAAAATGATAATAGCAGATTCCAAGGAGATGTTTCACACCTATACCAAATTTTCAGATGACAAAAGAAACGTTATACCGACGACTGCCATCGGAATCTGGAATCAGTACGAGGACATTTCAAGAAATTACGATGAGCGCTTTGAAAATCAGCTGAAAAAAATAAGTAAAAAGCCAAAAGTCAAAAGAAAATAAACTCTCCGAAACAACTATCACAACAAAAAAAATCAATGAATCAATGATCCAAATTATTTTGACTAATGGCTCTTTAAAGAGATTAACCTCTAACAATAGTATATGCTTCATAATATATAAATTAGGCAGTTATTTCCTAGGTAAATATTATAAAGAGCGAGTAAAAACGGTTTAAATTCGATTTTACCGACTTTTTGTAATATTCTAAAAAGGAAGTTACCGGCTTTTTGAATATTACCTTCTTTTTAGAAAATTGCTCTAAGGAGGTTATATTGTCTGAGTCAAAATAACAAGTCTTAAATAGTTTAAAGAACTAAGTATAATATGGCAATAAAATTATTGCCAAATTTTTTTAGTGAAAGTAAGAAAAAATCCTAAGGTAATGCTTTAAATCACTCATCAAAGACATACGTACAAACACATGCATCCCACCCTTTAACTTGCATCCTCCCCTTAAAGCATTACCGATTGTGAATGATACTCCATTGAACTTAAGCAAGTTAAAGGAAAAAAACACATGGGGCTTTTTTTAAGCCCCATCTACTTTTTGTAAAATTCCTCGAATCTGATAAAATGTTCCAAAAGATTCGGATCAAGACA
Organism: Methanobrevibacter millerae; assembly: GCF_900103415.1. Lineage (NCBI taxonomy): Archaea > Methanobacteriati > Methanobacteriota > Methanobacteria > Methanobacteriales > Methanobacteriaceae > Methanobrevibacter > Methanobrevibacter millerae. The sequence continues at coordinate 25,673 of NZ_FMXB01000019.1, read as the reverse complement.
TATCAATCCCCTTGCAGAAATTTCAGGAGGAACATCCCAATATGCTGAGGCTATGCTTCCTGCAATGGCCGCCTGGGTATCCGCATCGCCGCCCAGTGAAACGGCGTTTCTAGCGGTATCCTCAAAGTCCCTAGCTTCCAAAAAGCAGATTATTGATTCGGGAACGGAACCCTTGCAGGATACGTCAAACCTGTAATCCGGCCTTATCTCATCGACGGTGCGGCTTAAATCGTAACCGTAATTATCTTCAACATGCTCTTTAATCTCATCCTTTGTAAAACCAGTTCTTGCCAGATAAATCGCATCTGAAGTGGCCAGTGCCCCTTTGATTCCTTCGGGATGGTTATGGGTTACGGCTGCAGACATTTCAGCCAGTTTTTGAGCTTCTTCCAATGATTCAGCCACCCATGCACATGGACTTACCCTCATTGCGGAGCCGTTTGCCCAGCTTCCGTAGGCTTCGGGATTCTTCTGGCGAAGCCAATTTCTGAACATGCCTCCGTAACCGGCGCCAGGATAGCTTCGACCGAACATCTTGATTTGTCTAATTAATACCTCAATAGAAGTTTTATCCTTAACTAACCATGATGCGATAGCCAGCGTCATTACCGTGTCATCGGTGAATGAGGAATGTTTATCGAACAACAAAAAATCTTTTTCTTTTATGGGATGGAATTCATGGCTTGAGCCGATGACATCCCCGCATATAGCACCAATTATACCTTTCATATTAATAACTTTGTAATAATCATTCATTTAAATATGTTGAAAAATAAACAAATAAACATGAAGAAAAAACAATTATTAATCATAGCAATAATTGTCGTTCTGGCAGTTGTTGCATGTTTAACGGCTTATATGTTAGTAAATTCACAGCCCGAAAGTTTAAATACTCTTAGAATAAGTGACAGCTGCACTGTTGAAGTTCCAGTTGACAACAACACCGTACAGAATCTCAATGATGGCATTAAGCTTTATTCCTTTGAAACTCACAGCCTCAACATCACACATGAGAAGAACTCCAACAACAGCGAAATCCAGGAGCTTTTTTCAAATCTGACTAAAAATTGCGAAAAAAAGGAAGACAATATCTATTATGACAGCTCAACCGGCATATATTCAACATTCATTGAAAACAGCGCTACAGGTGACGGGTTAATAATCTCATCAAGCGATTTGGATCTGCTGAAAAGAGTTTCCGCTTCCTTAAAGTTCAAAAATCCAAAAACAACCGATATTGCAAATGATACCAACACTACAGAAGAGGCAGAAGATATCGGATTTGTTGAAGACACAGGCTATGATGGAAGCTATTACCCTCAGGACTACAGCAAGAACACACCATCTTCACAAAGCAGCAGTCCAAGCAGCTCAAGTAGCTCAAGCAGCGACAGCAACAGCAAGCCTCAGCCTAGTACCAATCAAACTTAAAATTAAACGATTTTCCTTATGAGAACGGAGGTATTGTTTGTGTTTCCTGTAGGCAATACCATAACTTCCTTATGGAATCCTCTCGTATCCTTATCAAGGACAGGAGAATAAAGGATTGCACGCATACCAGTGTAAGTCCTGTATATGACCGGAGTGTTTTCATCCACATATTCCCAGATGTTTGCAAAAACCCTGTCCTTTGGCTCTGCAAGCGCTGCAACCATTAGGATGTCATAATCCAGACCTTCTATTACTTTTTCATTGCCTACAATGATTTCAATTTCATCCTCAAGGTCTAATCTTTTCAGTACCTTCCTTGAAAGGTCAGCCACTGACTCTTCCTGTTCTATTCCGATACATTTGCATCCGAATACCTTGTTGAACATGATCAGCGTTAACGGAAGAGGTCCGCTTCCCAGAAATACAAATGTCTTTTCATCGTTGAATCTTGCAAGCTGGCTTTCGTTTTCTATCAATCCAATATATCTGTCATAGAAATGGAAGGAATCAAGGGTTTCTGTAGGATTATCGGATTCCAAAATCTTTAACGCATTTTCAGTTTCAAGCCTTGCTCCGACATAGACATAGAATTTTCTGATTAATTTCAATGCCTTATTCATCTTTTCGTCATCGAGAATGTGTTTTGCGGAGTCGAAATCTATTGTCCTGTCGTGGGCAATTATTTCTACGTCATCGAGTATCTCAATGATTTCATCTATATTTACATCATCAAGTGCGGAATCGCCGTATTTCTCCAAATCACCATATGAAGATAACTTATCGGCAATCTCTTCGAGTTTACCCCAGTATTTATAACAACTCATTTTAATCACTAACTATTCATATATACTTAATATATATTAAAGTTAACTAAGTTAATACCATTAAAATGATTTTTATTAAGAAAAAACTAGTTTTAAAAGTAGTATCATAAAAAAACAGAAAAAATTTATATAAATAATAGCTATTAAAGACTTGAGGAGTCGAGATTTGCTTTAATAGCTATTGTAGACAGGGAAAGAAACCTACATATTTTTTTATATAAATTTCTTTTTTTAATTATCTAACATTGATGGAAAAAATTAAGCAATACTAACTGGTTATGCCAACAATCAATACTGCTCGGCCAATGATGAATTTATCAATATTAAGATAATTATCGAAAAATAACCAAAACATTTTCTATTTTAATTATCTTTCTAACATTAGTAATTCAACTCACTAATCTTAGAAAGACAATTAATAAGTGATAGTAAATAGCTAATGAATAGCTATTTACTGCCTATGGCTGATTATATGACTCTATTTCAATTCTAATGGACCTAATTTTGAGAGAGTTTTATGGAATTCAGTCATTGTTCTTTGGAATTTTTCTCCTTCTGAAGCGGAAATCCATTCATGGCGGAACCTTTCCTTTTCGATTCCGAACTCTTCAAGAATATCTTCCACGATTTTGGATCTTCTGGACCATTTGTAGTTACCAGCGTCATAGTGGCAGTCACCGATGTGGCAACCTCCTACAAATACTCCGTCAGCACCTTCTTCAAATGCTTTGAAAATCATTGAAGGATTGATTCTTCCAGAACACATAACACGAATGATTCTAACATTAGATGGATATTGCATACGTGCGGTTCCTGCAGTATCTGCACCTCCGTAACAACACCAATTACATAATAAACCTACAATTTTTAAATCATCAGACATGAAACCACCTCATAATTCTACTTTATCTGGACTGTATAACGGAGGTTTACTATCTGTTGTAACTCCAGCTACATAACCAGTTCTATCACAATATTTCTTCTGCAATTTATCAAAAATCAATGATACCGGGATATCCATTGGACATACGTCATCACACTGACCGCAGTCAACGCAACTGAAACTCATGTGGGACAATCTTACACCCTGGAAAGCGATTGGGCTTGGAGGTATGCTGCCCTCATCCTTGAAGTAAGGCTTGTTGAGTTCACAGTTTTTGTAACACCAGCAGATTGGACAAATGTCACGGCAAGCGTAGCAACTGATACATCTGCTCCATTCATCGCTTTCGCTGACAGCTGGATAAGTTGCTTTCTGATTGTTTTTAGCCATTTTAATCATGATTTTTTCAACTTTTGCCCTTCCTTCAACTGCTGCATCAGCAGGATTCTTGGTTTCGATGAATCCGCCTTTTTTAGCACCGTCAATTAATTCCTGACCTTTTTCATCGTTGATTTCAATGAATGTCCATCCGTCTTCTGCACCCCAGTTTCCACAAGCGATATTTGCTCTTCTTGGGATTTTAACGTCACATCTTTGACAGTTTTTACGACGGCCGTATCCGTTTTCTTCCAAGTCATGGATTTTAACAGCTTCTTCGCCGCCGTCTGCAAGTTCAATGATGAATTGACCTTTGTCGATTTCTTCTGAAATGACATCATCGGGGTCTGCTTCATAGTATAAATCAATCATTTTTCTGGCCTGAATAGGAGATACTGTACCTCCACAGTTCAAACCGACAGTGAAAATGTTGTCAGGATTGATTTTATGCCTTTTGATAAGTTCATCAACTGATCTGATATCACATGGCTTTACTGAAACAGCCACTTTCTTATCAGCATAATATTTTTGAATCAAGTCTCCAACCATTGTTGGAGCACAGTGATAGGAACCTGCGGTTCCGATTAAATCTTCAGAATTTGTAATGAAAGTTGGAATTCCGTCATAGACATCATCGCAAGGACGTAAAGCTAAAACACCATCTACAATACCTTCATCTAACAAATATTTGAAAATACTAGTTACTGCTCCACCGCATTCACCGGCTTTTGCAATGTCTTCATATTTAGATTTAGCTAAAACATAACTCATAAAAATCACACCAACTAACCTTTAATTTTTTCAATAACATCAACAATACTTAATTCCTCAGATTCCATTACAGGAACGAAGTTTTGAGCGTCACCCATGGAATTTACAAATGCATCTTCACATTCCAACCAGGATTTTACAGGAACAACAATGTCTGCAATTTCTGTTGTGTTATTTTCAAATGAGGAAAAACTGATTACTTTTGATATTGATTTGAAATTATAATCGAATTCGTCAACAATATCCTCATTAAATACTAATAAAACATCTGTATTATCAAACAATTCAACCATTTCTTCTTTTGAAATGGAATCTGCAATGCCTAAAATACCTTTGGTATTTGGTTTGCTGTATACTGCCAATACTTTAGAACCTAATCCTTTGATTGCTTCTAAATCCTCCTCACTGTCGACAGTATTGAATACAATTACAGATGAATCGTCTAACTGATCTTTATAAGCGTCTAAAAATTCTTGAACTGGTGCTGAGCTTGTTTCATCGGAAACGTTAGCGGTTACAGAGGTTTCAGCTTTAATATTGGAGAATATTTTTGCACCGTTTTTCATGGCGTGAACGATTCTTCTTCCGATTAACGGATTGTCATATAGGACATCTCCGATTACTAAAAGAGAACTTGCCTGTTCGATGTCATCGTAAGAAGCAACTTCATCGAAGTTTCCTAAATCGTTAGCATAGAATGCTAAATTGAAACCTTTTTCATCGCTGAATGCTTTAATTGCTTCTGCTTCTTTTAAACTGTTATATCCGGATAAGATAACAGTAACATTATCTTTTGCACCGATTTCTTTAGAAACTTCAGCAATAGCTTTTTCTAAATCAACACTTCCGTTTGAGATAGTAGCTTCACTAATCTTATTTTCACAATTTTCAATGGAAGTTCTTCCATTGGCACAATTTTTTCCCTCGTTTACAGGGTGTCTTTTGTATGGAAAAGTTCCAACAACAGAGTCATTATCCAAAATCACATTAATACCACAACCAACACTGCATGATGGGCATAACGTGTGTTTAATTTCTACCATAATACATCACCAAAATTAGTTGAAAAGAGTACTTGAAATATCTTCACTGCCAAAGCCGGATAAATTTTCCGGATTTGATAAAATAAGAGTTGATTCCCTCGTTAATGAAATCATTTCCATGAAAACAGAACATGCTTTATTAAAAATTAATTTAGAAACGTCTTCTTGATCAAATTTTTCGAATTTTTCTAACTCCACATATCCATCAATTTTAAAATCTGATTTGAATTGATTTAAGGATCTTAAAATTATGCAAAATTTCACTTGATTGAGATGAGTGTCAAGATATTCAATTGACCAGTCCACATCCAAATCCAAACTTGAGTTTTTTGGATTAACATCCGGCCTTATCATTCCAATCTTTTGCATATGTATTTCCATGTTACTCCCCAACAATCTTACTACACTTAATAAAATTATCTAATTAAGTAATATTAATTAAATAACTCAATACTATTTTAGAAGTAATAAGCATATAAATGTTTTTATTAATTTTTTCAATTTACAGGTTTTTAATCAAAATATAGTACATTTTTGTTCAATTAATCGAAAAATCATTCGTTTATAATCAAACAATTCGAAAAAGAAGCAACAAAATCATTTTAAATTAAATTTGTAATACTTCTTAAAAAATGTTAAAACTCATTAAAAAATAATTAATTTAAAAAAAAATAGACATATAATGAATTAAACAAATAATTAAATTATAGTCAGATATTTGATAAAAAAATAGCTAAAATGAAAAAACAATTAGTAAAATAAAGCCAAATAAATAAAAAAAATATTAGTAATACTTTATTAACTATTATTACTACTTATAATCATAAGAATTATTGCAAAAAGTATTACTAGATAATCAGATTATGAATGTCTTTCCAGCACGAAATCTGCAATGTCACAAAGTACCTGTTTGCTTGAAGAATCAGGCAATATTTCAAGTACTTCCTTGGCCTGGTCCACAGATTCTAATGCCAAATTGCGAGCATATTCAATAGCACCACAATTGTTTAAAATTTCAATTGCATTATCTATATTTGCCTGTGAATTATTGTCATCTTTCAATATTTCAAGTAATTTATCTGAATCGTCACCTGCGGATGCAAGGCCGTTTATTGCAATTATGGTCATCTTGCCTTTTGCAATATCAGATCCGATTGGTTTTCCCAAGGTTTCCTCATCACTTGCCAAATCAAGGTAATCGTCCTGAATCTGGAAAGCAAGACCTATAAGTCTTCCGTATTCATACATTGCATCAATAACTTCGCTTGAAGCTCCACCCATAATGGCTCCTACCTTTGTGGCAGCTGCAATAAGTGCACCGGTTTTCTTGAATATCATTTCCATATATTCGTCTTCGGATACATCATAGCGGTCTTCAAAGCCCATATCCAAAGCCTGACCTTCACAGATTTTGACACAAGCATCTGCAACTGTAGCCAATGCCTGGTTATTCTGTTCGGAAGTGGTTCCCTGACTGCATATAATTATTTCAAATGCCTTGGAAAACAATGTGTCTCCAGCCAGAATGGCAACGTCCTCTCCCCATACTGTATGAACGGAAGGCATTCCCCTTCTCATGTCGTCCTTATCCATGATATCGTCATGAATCAGTGAAAAGGTATGGATAAGCTCAATGGCGGATCCTGCTTTAAGCGCGTTTTCCTTTTCTCCTCCAACAGCTTCTGCAGTTATCAGACTTAAGGCAGGTCTGAGCATCTTTCCTCCTGCCTTGGTCAAATAAATTGATGCCTCTTGAAGATTATCCGGAGTAATAACAGACAATTCATCTTCGATTGTTTTAATGATGTCAGATGAATAATTACCCAATATTTCTTTTACATCACTCATTTTAATCCTCCTAACTTCTAAAAACTTGTGCTTGTGAATTTCTTAAAATGTGAACGTCATAACCTATTCTATATCCTTCCTCTTCAGCCAATTCGCCGTAGGCGGAAAGCATTGACAAGTCTCCGTGTGCAGGAATGATGTGCTGTGGTTTCAGCATACGTAAAAATTCCCTGTGGTCTTCCCTCCCGGCGTGTCCGGATACGTGAGCATTAGGATAGATTCTTGCGCCGTTTGACTGCAGTCTCCTTTCCATAATGTGCCTGTTTGCGGCATTTGTAGGATTCGGAATGATAGGTGGTGAAATAATGACATTGTCTCCTGGCCTGATAGTGAACGGAGTTCTTCCGCTTGCTATTCTTGGAAGAAGTGCATCAGGCTCACCCTGATGACCTGTTGTTACAAGCAGGTACTTGTCACGAGCCTCATCGGCTTCCATCAATGCCCTGTTTACTGCCTTAGGGCTTCCGTAAATGCTTGCGTTTTTAGGCAGCTTTAAAATGCCCTGCTTTTGTGCGATTCCACAGAAACGCTCCATTGACCTTCCCAAAAAGAATATTTCCCTGTGGGACTTTTTGGCAATGTCTGCAATTGCCTGAACCCTTTCGACGTGTGAAGAAAACGTTGTGACAATCATTCCAGTCTTTTCATGAAGCGGGCCTCGCATAACATCTTCCAGAATGTTTCTGGCAATGCGCTCGGAATGGGTTTTTACTTCATTATAGTTTTTGGCGTTTGTGGTTTCAACAATTAAAACAAGCACTCCTTTTCTTCCCAATTCCTTTAATCTTCTGTAATCAGGCGGTGGAGATACCTTTTGATGATTATCAAACTTGAAATCCAATGCATAAACGATTATGCCTTCCGGAGTGTGCAATATCGGAAATACAGCCTGAGGTATACTGTGAGTGGACTGAACGAATTCCAGTGTAATGTCTTTTGAAAGCTTAATCTTTCCTCCGGGATTTAAAACCTTGATTGGATTGTTAACTTTAAATTTGCGTTCTCCCTTAATTTGTTTTTCAATCAATGCGGCGGTATAGGGAGTTCCGATTAATGGAGCGTCATATCTGTGCGCCAATTTGGCTACAGCTCCAATATGGTCCAAGTGACCGTGTGAAAAGACAATTCCTTTCACCTTACCGTCCACATCCTTCATCAGAGTGTCATCAGGAATAACTCCTCTTTCAATCAAATCCAAGCTATGCATTCTGTCGATGTCAGTATCTTCGTGCATGCTTATTCTGTCAAGATGAATGCCCATATCAAAAATAATAACGTCTTCACCTATCTTGACAGCCGTCATGTTCTTACCGACTTCCTGATAACCTCCTATTGCGATTACTTCCACGCTCATATGTTTCTATCTCCTTGAATAATTCTTTGTGTTAATTCCTCTTTCATCAAGCCATTGTTTAGTTTTTCCGCTTATGACCAATCTGGATTGCTTTAATTCTTCAATAGTGTTTGCTCCAACTAAAAACATGGCTATTCTTAAAGAGTCGTTGAAATAATGAATGAACTGATTCAATTCATCCTGTGAAACTGATTTTTTCAAAAACGGCAATGCCATACCTACGCTGTCCGCTCCAAGAGCTATTGCTTTTGCGGCTTCAAGGCCATTCCTTATGCCCCCTGATGAGATAATCGGTACCTCAACTGCGCTTGCAACTTCTGCGGTTGAAACTGCTGTAGGAATTCCCCAGTCCCAGAAGAGCTCTCCCAGATACCTGTCTTCTGAGCGGTAGGTTTCAACAGCGGCCCAGCTTGTTCCGCCTGCGCCTTCAATGTCTATGAAACTGACTCCCGCATCAACCAGCTGTTTTGCGGTTTCAGCAGATATTCCGCAGCCTGTCTCTTTTGCCATCACCGGAATGTCAACAATGTCCGTTATCTCTGAAATTGACTCAAGATATCCTCTTGCATCCAGATCGCCTTCCGGCTGGATTGATTCCTGGAGAGGATTGAGATGGATTGCCAAAATATCCGCATCCAAAATCTCAACAGCCTTATTGGCCAGATGCAACTGTGGAGCTCCGATATTTCCTATAAGCAAACAGTCAGGAGCGTTTTCACGTACAACAGAATAAGTGTCTTCCAGTTCAGGGTGTTCGCATGCAGCCCTTTGAGAGCCGACGCCCAAAGCTATGTTATTTTCTTCAGAGACTATGGCCAACTGCTCATTAATCTCTTTTGCTGCAGGATGGCCACCGGTTATTGCCGTAATAAATAAAGGAGAATCTAATTTTTTACCAAAAACTGATGTAGATAAATCAATTTCATTCTTGTCGACTTCCGGAAGTGCGTTGTGGATCAGCTCTATATCCTCAAAACCGGTAGTCTTGTCCTTAAACTCAACATCATAATTTTTACAAATTAATAAATGCTCTAATTTTCTATCTGAAATCATGTTTAACTCCTTGAAATAACAGTTCCTTTAACCTCTTCATCTTCTAAAACCTTATAAATATTGTTTTCGATTTCAGCATTTATTATTTTAGATTCGATTCCCAAATCAGCTAAATATAAAAGTTCCTTGATTTTACCGACCATTCCTCCGGTAACGTCAACGTTTGTGGTTCCCTCCAAAGTTTCCAGATCCTCGATTGATGAGAATTTCTCATAAAAGACCGCATCGTCATGTGTTTTAGGGTTTTTGCTGTAGACCCCATCCACGTCGGTTCCCAGAATTACCTTATCGGGATTCAGGTTCCTTGCAAGATACTGGATGAGTTGGTCTCCTGAAATTACACAGAATTCCAGGTCACTGTCCAGTACAACGTCGCCGTAAATGACAGGAATGAATCCTTTCTTGAGATAACCTTTAAAAATGTCCAGGTTACCGTGAGTGATTCTTTTGGAGCTTGCAGTAATGAATGAGGATGCAGGAATTGCAATTACTGGCAGTCCTTCCTCTATGAATTTTTCAGAAATTAACATGTTCAGTTTCTTTACCGCATTTTGAATCTCGCAAAAGCCCAGTCTCTTTTCGCCGTATTCGCTATCAGCGAAAGACTCTCCTATCCTGTATTTTTTAGCTGGAGGATGACCGAATGATCCTGCGCCGTGGACTATAATCAAATCCTTTTCGGAATTGTCAAGTGACCTTTTGATTTCACCTGCAATCCTTTTCAGACTGGCTGAATCGATTTCGCTTTCACCTGCATCCTTGTTCGTTAGGATGCTTCCCCCGATTTTTAAAATAATCATGAAAATCACATTCTGACCTTAGAAGAAACTCCGCGTTTAGTAAAATTGACCTTCAATACATTATCCTCTTTTGCAATGCCTTCGGCAACTTCCTTAACCTTGCCCGGACAGAGCGCAATTATGCTTCCTCCTCCGCCGGCACCGGTGATTTTGGAGCCTATCGCTCCGCATTCCCTTGCAGTATATACCATTCGTGACAGTTCAACGGTATTAACGCCCAAAACATCCAAAAATCCATGATTGATGTTCATCAGTTCACCAATCTTTTTGTAATCCTGCTTTAAAATGGCCTGTTTGCCATAATTCGTCAAATGACCCATAGACGTGATTACAGGGTTAATGACCTTGGAATTCCTGTTTTTAAGAGACCTTACATCCTTAACCATCTTTCCAGTATTTCCATGCTTGGTCGTGTATCCGACAACAAAAGGAGCATTGAAATTAATCTTGAACGGTTCGAAGGTCTTGCTTCTTGAGAGGTAAACGAGCCCTCCGTAGGTGGAAACCAGCGTGTCCAGTGGAGAAGCAACTCCCTGAACTGCCTGTTCGACCATATGTGCGTCGTGGGCTAAGGATTTCTTGTTAAAACGAATGTTATGATATCTGTATAATGCTGCAAGCGTTGCAACAGTAACTGCGGCAGATGAGCCTAATCCGGAACCGATAGGGATTTCGGAAGACAATGTCATTGTTATTGGAGTATGGTCATGAACTCTATGAAAAGCTTCTAAAATATATCTGATGATACCTGGCTTTCCCTTAATCAGATTATAAGTCTTGTTTTTGGTGTTAAGTTCAACTTCAAAGTTCAAATCGTAGGATTTTAGAGTAGATTTGCCGGTATATGATTTTTTGATTTCTACATATGCCCTTTTATTGACCGCACCTGCAATGGCGGGTTCACCGTAAACTACGGAATGTTCCCCGAAAAGAATCATTTTTGCTGGAGCGGAAGCCATAGCCTTCATAATGACACCTATCTAAAAATACCTGAAGCGTAACCTACGACTGAAGTCAAATCACCTGTAACGTCCCCGCTAGTCCCGTACTTTAAAATCTCTGAGGTGTGCTTGCCGCACATCTTTGAAAGAGCAATTGTAGTCATGACAGGACCGTAACCGCACATGGTAATGTTATATTGAATAACCTCTTCATAAAGCTTGAATTCATTCATGTTCTCAATATCTTCAAGGACGTATCCGTCAACGGTATTTGCCTTTTCCTGATTGTTGAAATGGGACAAATCCGTACTTGCAATGACACAGTATGACCTCTTAAGCTCATTTCCTGCATCATATATTGCCTTTGCAAGATCGCTTGAAGCGGAAAATGACTGTGAGCCCATGACAATAGGCACGATTTTGAAATCGTTCGAGAAATACTGCAGAAACGGCAGCTGAACTTCAATGCTGTGTTCAAAAAGATGAGCCTGAAAATCAGCGCTTGCCACATCCGAAAAAGAAATAATGGAATCTGCAAATTCTCCGTCGATTTCGACATTGCCTAAAGGAGTCATCCATTCCCCTTCGTTATAAACGGAAACTTCACTACCGTAACCTGTGTGGTTGGGACTTATTATAATGAAAACTTCAGGAAAACCGTTTTCAACGATGGCACAATAGCTGTGAGAAGCTATTGGACCTGAATATTGAAAACCCGCATGCGGAGACATAACGTTGACTGGATATTCATCACCGTCAAATTCTTTCATCTCCGGAACATATCCTACCCCGAAATCGCTTAAAAAGCAACTTTCAATCATTTTCATTAGAGTTTCAGGGTTCTGCGGATAAAAAGATCCGGCTACAGCAGGTTTTCTTATCATTTAGTTCACTTAAAATTTAAGTTCGAAATCGGTTGCTTCGATATCTAAGTCTCCATCTTCTGGAATTTCGCCTCTTTCCCTTAAGATTTGTCTTGCAAGTAACCAGTAAACTAATGCGATAGCTTTTCTACCTTTGTTGTTTACAGGCAATGCAATATCAACAAAACTGAGTAAGTTTTCAGTATCACATAATGCGACTACAGGAATACCGTTCTGTTTTGATTCGAGAACTGCTTGTGCGTCTGATCTTGGGTCAGTTACGACAATGATTTTAGGTTCGATGAATTTGGCGTAATTTGGGTTTGTTAAGGTTCCAGGAATGAATCTTCCAGGAATGGTGGTTGCGCCGGTGATTTCACCGAATTTTTTGACAGGAGCCTGACCGTATTGTCTGGTTGCTACAACTAAAATGTCATCAGGGTCGTATTTTGCCAATAATTTTGCGATTTGCCTAATTCTTTCATCAGTCTTTTGGATATCCAATACGTATAAACCGTCAGATCTTACTCTGAATATATATTTTTCCATATCACTAGTTTTCTGTTGGGTTCCAATGTGTAAACCAGCTGCTAAATAGCTGTCCAATTCAATTAATAATTCGTTTGTCATAATAATGTCTCCGTTTAATTTATTTAAAAGTCATCTTCAATTTTTATACATTCTTCAGGACATACGTCCATACATACTTCGCAATAACTGCATTCATCAGGGTCGACGATGGATATTTTATCGCCTTCAAGGACTAAAACTTCCATAGGGCAAACATCTGCACATTCAGCGCAGTCGTCTCCTCTGCATTTTGAATAATCAATAGTTATCTTTGACATGATTTTATTCCCCTTTAAAAGTGACCCATTTTCGGATTTAAAAGTTCTTCTTCAATGCGAACAAGTTCATTAAGCTTGGCTATTCTTTCACCGCCGATAGCACCGGTCTTTATTAACGGTGAAGCGAATCCTACAGCCAGATGGGCAATAGTTTCGTCTGTCGTTTCACCTGACCTGTGGGACACTACAGGCACGATGTTGTTTTCCTTAGCAAGCTTTACGGTTGCGTAAGTCTCTGAAAGTGAACCAATCTGGTTTGGCTTGATTATGATTGCGTTTGCAGCATTCATTTCAATTCCCTTTGCCAATAATTCTTTATTCGTAACGAACAAATCATCACCGCATACAAGGCACTTGTCTGAGACTTTTGAAGTCAATTGGGAAAATCCTTCGAAATCTGATTCGTCAAATGGATCTTCGACATAAAACATATTGTAAGTTTCAATAATGTCTTTAACAAATTCTATTTGCTCCCCAGTATCTTTTTGAACTCCATCCTGAGCATAAACGTATTTCTGCTTTTCTGAATCCCACAATTCAGAAGCAGCCATGTCTAGGGAAGGCCTTATTTCAATACCCAATTCATCCCCTACCTCTTCGCAGGCCTGAGCCTGGATTTCCAAAGCAGCGTCATTTGAAATGTTAGGTACCCAACCGCCTTCATCTCCTTTTCCACCAGTGAAATTGGAGTCTCTTGATTGGATAAGTTCCTTTAATTTTTTGTGGACAGATGCATTGGCAAATATTGCTTCAACAACGTTTCTGGCCCCTACAGGAACAACCAAAAATTCCTGAATGTCAGGTGCGTTGATGCCTGCATGAGCTCCTCCGTTCATCATGTTTCCAAGAGGGTAAGGCAGTTCATTTACCAGGTTTCCTCCCAGATACTTGTAAAGCGGCATGTTATATGAAGCAGCGGCAGCTTTCATTACAGCTAGGGAGACTGCAACGGTCGTATTTCCGCCGATTGCTGATAGGTTATCTGTTCCATCCACTTCTCTTAATACTTCGTCGATAGTATTAATGTCACGAGCATCCATACCGATAAGCTCTGAAGCGATAACGTCTTCAACTTCGCTTACGATAACATCCACACCGCCTTCCGGGAATGATACCACTTCACGTGAACCAGTACTTGCCCCGCTCGGCGCTGCAGCTCTACCGAAACCGTTCCAAGTGGTTACGTCCACTTCGACGGTAGGGTTTCCTCTGCTGTCCAGGATTTTTCGAACTTGGACATCCTCTATTATACTATCCAAAAAAAACACCTCAGTGTCAGTTGATTTATTACCACAAAACCTATAGGCCTTAAAAATCAGTAAGTTTCTTTATAGAGTTTTTATGGTATTTTTTATTTTTTTTAATAATTTATAAGAATAAATAGATTAACTATTTATTCAAATCTTCATTTTTTATAATATCTAATGGTAAAACTCCTTCTTTAAGTTCCTTATAAGCAATGTCAATAGGATCCAGGGAATCGCCAAGCTCCACTTTAGGTTTGGCACCCATGGAAATTTGAATTGCTCTTGCTCCAAGAAGTCTAGCTCTTTCAAATCTTGTTAACTCTTCTTCTGAAACCATGAATATTCTTCCCATTAAATTTTTTAAAGCTTTTATCTTCCTACAACAGTTAAATCATTCCCAGGTTTCCACGTGGGAAATCAACATTCTTCTACAACAGTATCTTGTTAAACCTAAATCATCTAAAATGTCTTTAGACTTTTCGCCATCAGCCAATCTGCGATTGTACTCGTCAAAGTAAGCTGATACAGGTTTTCCGCAACTTAAACATCTTATAGGAATCATTTATATCATCTTTTATATGTTTTAATAAAATATAAAAGTACAGAATTGAATTATCTGTAACTTTTTTGTTTACGTGCTCTTGCTCCAGGACCACCGTATTTTTTAGGTTCTGAACGTCTTGGGTCACCTACTAACATGGTTCTGTCGTATTGGATGAATTTTTCTTTCAAATCCATATCCTGTGACCATTGGACAAGTCCTTTTGCAATAACCATACGTGCAGCTTCTGCCTGACCCATTACTCCTCCGCCGACAACATTGATGTTGATGTCAACGTCATTAGCTAATTCGCCTGCTAAAATTAAAGGTTCCTGTAATTTTAAGTTAGCGAGTTCAGGTGAGTAAAGTTCTAAAGGAACTTTGTTGATTCTGACTTTACCGGTTCCTTCCTGAACGGTACCGCGAGCAATAGCTGTTTTACGTTTTCCACTTGTATGAATAACTCTTACCATAATCACACATCCATTTATCTAAAAGGTAGCTCCTAAAAGTTTGGAGATTTCTCCTAATTCGATACCTTTTTTGAGATCTTTGTATTCTGCTTCCGGAACTGACTGGAGTTCTGCATCTGCATATTCAGCAGGTACGCCGACAAATGCTTTTAAGCCTTTGTATGCGGTTTTGCCTTTTGATTTTTTGAAAGGCAACATTCCCCTTACAGTTCTTCTAAATATATCATCTGGTCTTCTAGGATATTTAGGACCTAAATCACGAGGGTTTGAGATACTTGCTCTGTCCACTCTTTGTTTGTATTTAGCGTAAGCCCAATCCTTGTTTCCAGTTAACATAATTTTTTCAGCATTAAGAATTACTACTTCTTCGCCTTCTAAAAGATTTTTACTAGTAATACTAGCTAATCTTCCTAAAACGCATCCTTCTCCGTCAATAATCATCATTTTAACACCCTACTTATTCAATGATCCTAATGTTTGATCCTTTAGGATTAGTTTCGATTATCTCATCAATTGAGATGCATTCTCCACCGGCACTTTCGATTTTTTCCTGTGCCTTAGCTGAGAATTTTAATGCTACAACATTTACTTTCTTGTCTAATTCGCCGTTAGATAAGACTTTGCCCGGTACTAAGATGGTTTCGTCTGCAACAGCATGCCTGTTAATGTCTGAGAGGTTTACTTCTGCAGTTCTCCTGTTTGACCTGCTAAGTCTGCCAGCAACGTCTTTCCAAATAGCTGCATCTTCACTTTTTGATTGTTTATTAAGTTTATTAATAAGTTCAATAAGGTTAGGATTAGTCTTGATAATTTTCTTAACCATTATTTACTCCTCCTTCTCACTAAAACTGATAAATTTATCTGCTTTTTCACTTAACTTATCACAAGCAGTTAACAACACTTCTTTAGGAGGCATTGATCCATCAGTTTCAATTCTAAATATGAAATCATTTTCACGATACCCTATGTTAATGTAACTTTTGTCAGGAGCTCCGTTTGCAGCTGCCCTGTTGATTGAAGCTCTTTCACAGCTTTTACACATAGTACAGTTTTCAATATCCAAAATTTTAATCTTTTTAGACCTTTTGTCTGATTTTAAGACACCACGAGGACATGCGTCAGCACATTCGTAGTCAATGTCCATGTCATCATTGAAGGTGATTTCAGGATACTGCTTATATGCGCATACTGTGGTAGGCATCCATTTCACATGGTTCTTGCCGTATCCGACTTTTGCGTAAGCTTCAACGTTGAGTTCTTCATCATCTTTGAGTTTAACAATAGGAATTGTATCGTATACTGGTTTAATTTTTGAGTCTGAAGATATTAAATCCTTAGAATAAACTACTTTAGGTCCCACTTCATTTAAGCTGAATGCAACTCCGTTGTGTTCAAACCATCCTTCATCTTCAGGAACAGGCAAACCTTCAATTGCATCCAAATCAGAAACCAAAGGAGTTAAACCAAGCCTATGTGCGAGCACCTCATTAAACATTGCGGAATCATTTCTGATAATGTTCACGTCTTCAATAGCTATTTTTGGAACGTTAACCATAGCCGCCCTTCTGATAGCGTTTACAAAAGGCACTTCTGCATCACGAACAATGAAAACAATTTCATCATCGCTTTGACTTTTTAATTCTATCTCCATATTAAACCCTTCCGCCTATACTCTTCTTCCTCTTTTACCACCAGGTCTTCCAGTACCGTCGTGAGGAATTGGAGTGATATCTTCTATCTTACCTATTTTAATTCCAGCTCTTGCTAAAGCACGGATAGTTGCCTGTGCACCAGGTCCAGGACTTCTAGGTCCGTTTCCACCAGGAGCTCTTACTTTGATATGTAATCCAACAAATCCTTTTTCTTTAGCGTCATCAGCTATTCTGGTTGCTGCAGCCATAGCTGCGAAAGGTGAGGACTGTTGTCTGTCTGCACGTACAACTTTTCCACCGGACCATTGTGAAATGGTTTCAGCACCAGTAATATCTGTTACAGTAATAATAGTGTTATTGAATGATGAGTAAATATTAGCTATACCCCATTTTTCATCTTTTGCCATAATTACACCCTTTATTCTTCTGCATTAGCTTTATTGTCCTTGCTATTGTTGTATTCTTCGATCTGTTTTGCTACAGGTGAGGAACGGTAGAATCCGATTGCTTCTTCCTGACCTTTCAATACCACATAACTTGGTGAGTTGATTTTCTTACCGTCTAAAGCTATGTGACCGTGTACAACAAACATTCTAGCTTCTTTAGGAGTACGAGCTAAACCTTTTCTGTATACAATAGTTTGTAATCTTCTTCTTAAGATATCTTCAACAGTTAAACCTAAGATATCTTCGATTGCAGCGTTTTCTGGCAAAACACCGGTTCTAGCTAAGTGTCCTAATAATTCTAATTTTTCTTCTTGCATCTGATCGCTGGAAAAACCAAGTAAATACCTTGCTTCCCTACGATACCTTCTAACTAATGTATCGGCTTTCCAAATTTCTTTTTTGTTTTTTAAGCCGTATTTTGTCATTAATTTGTTTTCATCTTTAATTCTTTCTGCGTTCCAAGGATGAGGTGGCGTATTATACTTTTTCCTTGCTTTTCTTGGTTGACCCATTAAAACATCTCCTTATCTAAATAATAATTAATTAAAAATAGCGTTTTATGCTTATGAACGTCTTACACCAACTGTAGCACTTTTTCTGAAAGTAGATTTGGTTCTTTGACCTCTGACAGGTAAACCAACTTCATGTCTTCTTCCTTTGTAGCTTCTGGTCTTTTTCATTCTGTTCAAATCATCCCTTAAAGTCATGTCAAGGTCTGATTCAATTAAGTGAATGTCTTCACCAGTAGCATAGTCTTCCCTGCGGTTTAACATCCATGTTGGAATATCAAACGCTTTAGGGTCTTCTATAATGCTCTCAATTTTTTCGACATCTTCATCAGCAATATAACCGATTTTTGAATTTAAATCCAAATCCAATACACGGCAAATGGTTTTAGATAAAGATAAGCCTACACCTTTAATATCAGTTAAAGCGTGCTCGATGGTTTTGTTTCCATCTACATCCTTTCTGGAAATACGCACTAAATGCCTAAATTCGTCTTCCATTAAATAACCTCCATTTATAGAGCGAACCTACGAGACGTAAAATAATAGATTCGAATGTTTTGAGCTTCTCAAAACACAGTTCTTTCAACAATTTAAACTTAGTTAACAAACTAAGAGTGCAAAAATAATATCAGTTTAACAATATATCATAAAACTAAGAAATAGTGTTAAAAACTAATAAGCGCCGAGACTGGGATTTGAACCCAGGAGGGCAAAACGCCCACGAGATTTCCAGTCTCGCGCCTTACCAGGCTAGACTATCTCGGCACATAACTAGCTATAAAAAAATACTTGCACACATATTATTAAAATAATATGATATAATAATATATTATAATCCAAGTATATAAAGGTATTGTTTAAAAGTGCTTTTTCAAGGAAAAAAATAATTTTTCAAGATTTTTAATTATTATATATTCATTCCTTAAAATAATATCTGAACTGCACGTCATCAGGAATGCTTTCACTAATCCTTTCGAAAAATTCATTCTGGCTGAAGTTTTCATCGATTTTGACGTTGATTATGTAGTCTTTAAGTTGGGAATCGCCTTCAATAATGTTAAAGAATTCCTCAAAGCTTTCATCGAACTCCCCTGATTGGATTAATGTTTCACGGACGTCACTTTCCTCCACCAGATGCTTTACGAACTGGGCGAAATACAGGGCTATCTCATCTTCATCCATCGGACCCAGTGGCAAATCATCCTCAAAGTCCATATCATCCGGCTCATCATAATAGAGATTGAAGCCGCAGTTCGGGCAGAACCTGTTTGAAGAATCCCAATTTGCAAAGCAATACGGACATATTACGTCATCGGATGCGAGCAATTCATAGAGCTCCTCTTCCGTTATCTCACGGACGTCATCATCTATCAGAAAGTAAAGGCGGGTCAGCAGGCCTTCATCGGTTACCATTCCCTGACCATATTCATAATAAAGCTGATCCTTGATTTCAAAAGCCCTTTTTTGCGAAAGGACACCATTATCAACCATATTTTCCATATAATTTGACAATCCCTCATCGCTTGCCACAATGCTTCTGAAGCCTTCTTCACAAATCGGCAACTGCTCCTTCATTTCAATGACAGTATTGATGAAGAGTTCCTGGTTATTCAAGAAGAAATCTGCGATGCCGGCGAAATATTTCTCACTGATCAGCTCTTCTCTTGTTTCTATGCAGTCATAGAGCTCATCATCCCAATCCAGAAACATGGAATAATTAATAAGACATTCGCCTGATTCCAAAATTCCTTCCACGATAAATGGAGAACAGATATCCGTAAGGTAAAAGCTTGAAAGATAATACTTCATGGGATCCCTATAGGAATCAACATTGGATTCAATGGAATATGACGGAATTTCAAAGACTATAGCTGAAACCGCAATATTGTCCCTGACTTTTTTAGCCAGACCGTAATGCATGAGAATATCAACAAGATTGCGCGTAGGCTGCAATATGGAAAGCTCAATTCCCCGTTTATAAATGGATAAAATCTCGTTTAAAAACAGCCTGTTTCCCCGGAATTCAGGCAATATATAAACCTGAACGAGAGAAATCAGCCCTATATTTGTATTCTCGTAAACGGCAAATCCGACAACCTTGTCTTCAAAAAGGATTTCCTTGAAATAGTCTCCCTCAACTTCTTCCATTACATAGTCTTCCTTTTTAATGGCGTTGAGAATATAAGGATAATCTTTTTTAAGTAGTTTTACTGCGTTAATGAAGCCATCATCATGAATGGTGACGGCTTTTCTGTCTTTTCGAACAACAAAATTTATTGACTTCATAGATAATTACATATAAATTTCAATCTAAAAATATTTTACTAATATTATATAATAGATATTAATAGGTGATAAAATGGACAACTTAATTTTAATTATAATTGTTGTTGTATGTATAATATTTGTAGTTGGAACGCTAATCCACATGTACAACAACCTGATCAACTTAAGAAACCGTGTGCAAAACAGCTACTCACAAATAGATGTGCAGCTTAAAAGAAGAAACGATTTAATTCCGAATTTGGTGGAAACAGTAAAAGGATACGCCGCCCATGAAAAAGGCGTTCTTGAAGAAGTCACTAAAGCACGCTCCAATGTAATGAACGCAAATGGAGTGGAAGAAACCAGCGAAGCCAACAATCAGTTGACCGGCGCATTGAAAACACTCTTTGCAGTTGCTGAAAACTATCCTGACCTTAAAGCCAACAGCAATTTCCAGCAGCTTCAGGAGCAACTCACAGATACCGAAGACAAGATTTCCTATTCAAGGCAATTCTATAATGATACTGTTTTGAAATACAACAACGTCTGCCAGCAATTCCCATCAAGTCTTCTTGCAAGACTCTTCCGCTTTAAACCTGCAGAATTCTTCCAGGCTGACGAAGCATCACGCGAGGTTCCTCAAGTAGAATTTTAAGTGGTGAAAACCCCATGGATCATAAGAAAATAGCTGTAGCAGTCTTATTGTCACTGGTAATATTGTCTTCGGCCAATGCCATCTATGCCGGTGACGACAGGGACTACAGCATTATCGATTCCCTTATCGAATTGACCATTAACAGTAACGGTCTGCTTCACGTAAACGAAAGCTATACCTATTCCTTTGATGGGACATTCAACGGAGTTTACCGGGATATCCCCCTGAAGGAAGGGGAGAGCATTGACAACATAAGCGTTTACATTGACGGAGCCTACGGCACCTATGAGGAATCAGAGAGCAATGGTCAAAAGCACCTGAAAGTCTATCTGTGGGCAGATAAGGCCCATACCAAAAAGATTCATGACCAGGAAGTAACAATAACCTACTCATACGACATGAAAAACGTCGTGACGCTTTACAATGATATCGGATCTCTCCAATACAAGCTGTGGGGAGAGAACTGGGACTGTGACGTGGAACACCTGAAAACGATTGTCCACCTGCCGGGTTCAAATGATATCAATTACTATTTAAACCCTGAATACTACAACCTGAGCGATTCAATTAATGGAAACATAATTACTGCCGAAACCACGAAGATTCCTTCAGGGGAATTCTATGAGCTGCAGGTACTGATGCCTTTAAGCGACTTTACCGACGCCCAGTACGCAAAGCACGTTAACGTCGACGGAAAAGACCAGATTATGCAAAAACAGGCAGAATACAAAGGCAGCGTAAGCTTCTGGGGCACCGTATTCACAGTATTGAGCGCCATAGGTATACTCTCTCCATTATCTCTTGTTTACGCTTACTTAAAATACGGAAGGGAGCCTAAAGTCAACTACGAAGGAATCTATGAAAGGGAACTTCCAACGGATGACCCTCCTGCAATGGTTAACGCGCTGATTGACAACAAGTCAAATATCGGCGAGCCGAACCTCAAGGGCTTTGAGGCCACAATCATGGATTTAATTGACCGAAAGGTATTCAAGATGCACGTAGAGGAAGGAGAGCATACCAAAGACCTGATTTTAGAATTTGATGAAAGCAAATATGACTCTCTGGCAAAGCACGAACAGACCGTTTACAATACCCTTGAAAACTTCAGCGACAACGGCCTTTTAAACGTGTCAAAGCTGTCTTCCCAACTGAACAACGAAACCAGCGGAAAATATTTCGAACGCAAGTTCGAACAGTGGAAAGACGACATTGCAAACGAATATTTGGGCAAAGAGAGAATTTCAGAATACTTCAACGATGCCGGAAGCACATTCGGTTCCGGATTTACTGTGGGAGGAGTGCTTTTAGCAGTGATATTTGGTGCTGTAAGCATGTTTTCCAATCATCCCTCATCAGGACTTCTAATGATTGGGGCTGTCGTTTTGGGAGTCTTCTCAATCGGAGTTTCCTTCCTTCCCGAAGACATTTTGGGACAATGGACTCCTGAAGGCCGTGTGTACTATCTCAAATGGAATAACTTCAAGAAGTTCTTAAAGGACAACAGTTTAATTAATGAGCACCCTCCGGAATCAATAGTCATCTGGAACAAGTACCTCGTTTATGGAACCGCCCTTGGAGTGGCTGACGAGGTATATAAAGCCATGAAACTTCATGTGCCGAAAATACATGATGACGACTACTATTACGGAGACCTGTACTGGTTCCACTCATATGCCGGATTATCAATGCTTAACAGTGCATTCAACGACGGTATATCAGCTGCAAACCCATCATCCAGTGGTGGTGGCTTTGGCGGAGTCGGAGGAGGTTCCGGCGGAGGAGGTGGAGGAGCTTTCTAGTTCCCCTGCCATTATTTTTTTATTTTTCTTTAAATTTAATCGATAGCTACTTTTTTTACATTAATTTAATTGATTGACCCTTGCATTAATTGAGGGGTCGGTGAAAATACGATCTGATTTTAGACATGGATATATATGAAGCGGTTGAAAAAATGAGTTCTTTACGGTTAATGGCCGGCATTAATTGATATGAAACTTAAAAAAATATATAAATGCTGTGTAAATTACTTTTGCAGCTCTAAAATCCCTTTCTTACTAACAATCTTTGCAATTCCTGAGTTTTTTACCATCCTACAGCATATCGGGCATGGTTCGGCATCCTCTATTTCCACCCAGGCGCCATCAGCGTACATTTCCCCAGCGAGGAAAATTGTTGATCCAAGCATTTCATTCCTGCTTGCACTGATCATGGCATTCTGCTCGGCATGAACTGAAAAGCAGTCATCATAGTGGCCTGAATTAGATGGAAGGTTCATCCTCTTACAGTTTCCTCTGTCACAGCAGTTTTCCTCCCCTCTTGGATTTCCATTATAACCAGTACTGACAATTTCATCGTTATTGACTATTACCGCACCATAGCGTCTTTTAAGGCAAGTGCTTCTTTTTGAAACTGCAAGAGCAATTGCAAGATAATACTCGTTTTTGCTCATACGGTTCGTATCATTTTCAATTATTGATTTTTCATCCACCATATATTATCTCCTTTTTTAATTCTTTTCAAGCGCCACGATACGCTTAAGGTAACATCGTATAAACTGCCACTATGCTTGGAAGCGCAATTATAATCGTATTTTGAATCATTCTAAAACGGCGCATTTTCCATTCCTTTTCAGTCAATTCCCTTATTTTCGGGATTTTCAAAACGCTCAGGATAATGCCTGCTGAGAGGAAAATGAAATAGCAATTGATCAGGAAGAGATATCCGGCTCCAAGGAGCATGTCCCACCTGCCGTTTGCAATGGAATAGCCGCAGGTACACAGCGGAGGCATAAGGGCGGTTGCAATTGCAACACCTGGAATGACAGTGCTCGTTTTGTCCTGTCTGGTCTGTCCGATGATTCCTGCAAGTCCGCCGAAAAATGCAACTAGAACATCATAAAAAGTCGGGGACGTTCTTGCAAGCAGTTCCACCGTCGGTTCCTTAACCGGAGAGATGAAAAAATAAATCGATGCTGCAGTAACGCTGATTGCAATCTGCAGTGCAAAGCCTATAAGATGATTGCGAAGAAGCGGATAATCTGCCGCTACGCTTGCATATGCAGAAGCTAGGATGCTTCCCATTAACGGTGAAATCAGCATGGCTCCTATAATCACAGCCGTTGAACTCATGTTAAGACCGACAGAAGCAATTACCATTGCGCAAACCAGCACACACATGTTCGTTCCCGTGACTTTTCCACCATCAAGTAGACGTGACCGGATTTCGTCGTTAGATGCAGAATCCTCAGACAATGAAAAGGCTTTTTTGATTTTTTCCTTTGCTGTTTCTATCTCTTTATTTTCCTGACTCATTTTATCATTTCCATATCTCAAACATCAAAGACATAATAAGTTAAATCTCCGTTTCATTTATAGAATATCTAAATTATATTATTTAATTTTTTCATTGATATCAAAACTATTGTTGAATATTGATAGGAAAATGAATTTAGATAATGATGTATTTTTTACTGATTTATTAAAGCTTAATTATTATTTAAAAAAAAAATAGGGTTAAAATATAATTTTAACCTATTGTGCCATTTGATATGCATCATATGCAGCATAAATTGCATAAATCAAACTAACAATTGATACAACCCAATGCTTGAATACGAATGCAAAAATACAGCCTATAATTAATAATATTATGAAGAATATTATACCTTTTTTAATATCCCCTGCATAAGCTTGACCTAAACCCGGAATGAACAAGGATAATATTGCTGCAAGTATTGCGTTTGCCATATTTGTTACCTCCTCATTATTAGTTAGTAATAACTTTGATTAAAGCCATAAATAAACATTTCCATTATTTCAGATTAATTAATGTCTTTAATAGGTATAATTAACACGAAAAATAAGTGTGCATGAAAACAAAAAAGATTAACCAAAGTGATTGAATGAAGAGTCAATTTGAGTTCAAAGTAATGATGATTACACCACATATCCCAAACATTTGAAACGTACATGTGGTATAAGACCCCATAATATTCATTTAGGATTTGTAATTATTTATCTAAAGTAATGCTGATTGCCTTTTGCGTATATGGAGAAATGATTATATTTGATGCATCATTTAACAGATTTGAATTTGTCAATAGTTAATCTGATTTTTGACATGTTTTATACAATGTCCAAGTAAAGGAATTTCAGTATTATTTCATTAACTGTATAGAACAACTTTTCCACATTATAGAAAAATGTTATAAATGAGATGGATACAACAAAAGCAAAATATGAAAAAATAAATGTGATGCGAAATAATGAAAGATGCGATTAATTAAATGATAGTTATAGTTAGTTACCAAACTTTTGTTATAAATGTTTCGAGCCATTTGTCATAAACTTTCGTTCCAGAAATCGATTTATTGTAGGTTTTTATTGTTAATTCTTGTAAAAATTCTCTTGATTCTAGATAATAATGTTTAATTTCTCGTTTCATTTGTCTCCATATTTGTTCTATTGGATTTAGATGTGGGGAGTATGGTGGAAGGTATATTAATACAATATTAAGATGTAGTGCTATTTTTTTGATGAAAGCAGACTTGTGAACGCTGTAATTATCTAAGATTAAACATATTCTTTGTTCAGTTTGTATTTTTGTTATTATGTTTTCTTTTTCCAGTAGATTTAAGGTTATTTTTCTTCTTATTTCTCTTCTTTTTTTCACATTATTGATTGATTCTCGATTGCAGTGTTTTCCGATGATTCTAGCAATTGTTGAGGTCGTATCATCTTTATATTTTTCAATTGTTTTTATTATTTTTTCTGTGAAAACTTTGTTATTTTCATTGTTTTCCATTAAAATTTCGTCTATTTCTTCATCAGTTAAGTTAACTTCTTC
>NZ_FMXB01000018.1 GCF_900103415.1 Methanobrevibacter millerae | reverse complement strand
ACTAAAAGTTGTAGATATTTTGAAGTGTGTTACGCCAACAGCAACATTAAGTTAGTTAAAAGGAACCAAAAGTTGCATAATCCTAATTCGCCATTGTTGATAGGTGAGGTTAAAGAGGGCGAAACTGTTAAGGAAGTTTCCGAACCAAGTTATATTGATATGCAACAAAAATTAATTTAATTCCTGCAATAATGATACTGCACTTGCATTATATGTTGGCTAAATTGCAAAAATTAATCCCAGTATTATCAATAAAAATTAAATCTTGTGAAATTATTTAAAATGAAAAATAAATATGATGAAATTGATTATTCACCATATTTTTCATTGAATTCTTCTTTTTCGGTTGCAATTTTTCCTTCTAAAGTGGTTATTGTAGTAGCTGTTTTATCTTTAAGGTCAGAAATGCTTTCTTCAATATTTATTGTTTCTATAGTGTCGTCAAGGTCTTCTTGAAGATTTGCAATTAATTCATTTTTAGCTATTTGAATTCTTAATTGTGTTCTTAACAATATTTCTTCTAAAATGTTGTCAGCTTTAAATAGAATTAAAGCGGCATCTTCTCCATTGTTTTCGATTGCTACTTCAACATCATTTGATAAAATAGTAATAGCTATGTCTGCATCATCTAATGCATCATCAATTCTTGCATCTGCTAAAGCCAAATGTGATTCTATTTTTTGCTGATTTCTAGCTTTTTTCTTTTCTAATACTTTTTCTTCAAATTTTATTTTAGCATTAGCTTTTTTCTCATTTGCCTTTAATATTTTTTCTTCTCTTTTAATATTTAATTCATCTTTTTTTTCTTCGAAACTCATATTTTCACCAATTTAGTTTCAATTTGAAATTAATTATTACTAATTAATTTTAATATATAATATTTTATTTTTCATTAATTAATGTTTTCTTTTTATAAATTTTAATTTTATCTTATTTTTGTTCATTTTCATTGATTAAATTAATTTAAAAATTAAAATGTTTTTATGAAAAAATTAAATAGATATATGAATATAAATATATTAATAAAAGTGTGTTCATATGGATTCAAATTCAAATAACAAAAATAATGGTAAATCCGAAATTAATCAACCGGAGATATTGAATATTTATTCAATGGATAACAATGAACTTGATAATGTGCCCCTAGGCTTTTTCTTTGGACTTGTTGCTCGCCAATATCTTAGCTTTTTTGATAAATATTTATCTGAATTGAATATAAATCCAAACCAGTTTTGGATATTATTAGTTCTCTGTCAGGAACAAAATATTTCACAGGATCGAATAGCATCTCTTTTAAGGGTTAATGGAGCAACAGTGACTCGTGAACTTGAAAATTTAGAAAAAAGAAATTTAATCATGAGAAAAATAGATGAAAATGACAGGCGAAGAAAATTAGTTTCACTGTACTATAAGGGATTTGAAATGCTTGAATCGGTCCAGGATGTTGATTGGGAAACTGAATCTAAATTATTGAACTATTTCAGCATAGAAGAACTTCACATTTTGAAATTTCTGCTTAAAAAAATTATTATTACAATTGAAGACATTCAGAAATAAAATATATTTTTTATTTAGTTGGAAAGGATTTGGCAGGGTTCACGAAAAAATGGGTCATGGAATTTTTAGAAAAAATTACTGCATATCCTAATGATGCTATTCATGATGACTGTGCTGTGGCATTCACCGGAGATTATGAAAAAATAGCTAGTGAAAATCAAACTAAAAGAGTTAATGTGGATGATTGGTATTCCACATAATTATATAGGATGATTAATTGACTTAATCCCTCTTTATTAACTATTTATGAAATATTAATAATCATTGGGCATATTCATTATCTAATTACAGTCTTTAATTTCAAATGTCTTTTCATCATAGTTGTATATTGCTCCACTAGACCCCTCTTGTGCGGTGTTTTCGTTGAGTGTGGATTCGGTTATAGTTACTTCACCCTCATATTGCTCCACCAAAATCTTCCGCAAATCCGTTTTTTAAATAATATTTTTAATAATAACATTTTTTCTTGTGCAGTAAAATATTCGTGTTAATCCCTGTACATCGATTGCATGTCCGTTTCCGCCAATAGTTAAATCGTCTACATCCAGTTTAATTCCATCCAAATAGTGTGATTCTTCATTTGAATCTAATACAATATATGAGTCTAAAACAATCTCTTTTACTCCGCTATGAATCAGATTATCCATATATTTAAAGTTTTTAATACATTATTTGGCATGATTTTCCTTTTCTAATCTTTTTTGGATTCGAATTCTTTCATCGAAGAACTAAAATCATCCAATAATTAGGAAATTATCTATAATTCAATTTATATATTTTAGAAAGTTTTTACTTTCATTAAATAACAGTCATAAAATTTTTCAAATTTTCGATAAGTGGTACAACTATTTCATGAGTCATATTGATACACAAACTAGATTATTTTAATATTAATTAATCAAGTTTTTCATAAAGTCGCAGTTAGTAAATATTTATTATTGATAAAATTTAAATTAATTATTATCTAATAATCTATGGTGGTTATTAATGTATAATAGAGTTGAGATTGCTCGTGAGTTTGCAAATGCAATTAACAGTGATAAAATTATTAAAATCATATTATTTGGTTCTGTTGCTCGTGGTGATGATCATGAGGAATCAGACATTGATATTCTAATAATTTCCAATCATCGTGAAGATATAGATGATATTATTTCAGAGGAAATTGCATGGATTATGTATGATAAACAAGAACTTATTTCAGCTCATGTAATTAATGAAGACTTATTCAATAAAACTAAAAATTTCTCATTTTTAACTAATGTTTTAAAGGATGGTGTACCAATTGGATAATGAAGAGGTACTTGCTTTTATTGTTAAGGCTGAAACAAAATTAAAACATAGTAAAGCTTTATTTGAAATTGAAGGTTATGCAGATTCAGTTAGTTTATCTTATTATTCAATGTTTTTATGCGCTAAAGCGTTATTGATTAAGAAGGAATGCAATGTCCCTAAAACTCATCAAGGTTTGATTCAGTTGTTCAGTTTAAAATATGTTCATGAAGATGAATTCAGATATAATGTGTATAAATATTTGACTAATGCTCAATCAGATAGGGAAGATGCTGATTATTCTGCAATAGACTCTATTGGGGAAGATTTAGCTAAAAAAAGAATTAATCAGGCAGAAGAATTTTTAAAAGAAACTAAAAAATTTTTATAATTTTCTAATATGTTATGAGAATAGTCGTTAAAATTAATCATTGATTTTAAAAAGGACTTCATACTCATTTAATAATTCTTCTTTTTGTTTTTCAGATAGATTTCCGCTGTTTACTTCATTGAGGCCGTATTCCAGCATATTATAGAGAATTTTGTTTAGATTGAATCCTTTTTGCGTTAGTGAATATTCAGTTTTGATATCATTTTCAAAAACTTGTTTTGTAATTAAATCATTGTCTTCCATAAATTTGAGTGTGTCTGTCAATACTCTGTTGCTCAATGTTTTTTCTTCTAAAAATTCGCTGAATTGCTTTTTTCCTAAGAATATATCTCTGATGATAAATATCACCCATTTTTTGGATATCAATTTCAATGTATCATCTATGGGGCAATTGTCATCGTAATCTTTAATTTTTTTCATCTTTTTGACCTATTGTGAGTTTTTCCTTACAAAATCTATTTAAAAAGCATTGTATATAACATTTGTTATCTGGTGATTGTATGAATGATAGACATGTAATTGAAGCATTAGGAAAAGCTGAAGTCGTAATAGAAAACGGAAAAATAACCTACATTGGAGAACCGGTAGTTGATTACTGTTCCATATTTGACAATGGTCAGCATAATGGTGATTTGACAAAAGAATTTATCAAATCCAACATTAACAAAAGAATAGATGAATTTGGGATGTGCACCCCACAAAGGTCAATTGATGTTGAAGACACAATGAGCTTTGGAACCAGCGAAACATTAAAAACCAACATGATCAATGGGAATGTTGATTGTGTAGTCGGAGCATGTGAGGGAGTAGGGACATTGCTGATTGATGATGCGGAACTTGTTCAGGGAGTTGGAGGAAGAGTTTCCGCATTGATAAGCACCACTCCAATTTATGAGGTAATGGATAAAGTTGGAAGAGAAAATGTTTTAAATCCTGAAAATGCAGAGTTAAATCCATTAAAAGGCCTTGAAATGGCAATTGAAAGAGGATATAAAAACATTGCAATAACAATTATTCCAACAGAAATGGTTAAAGATATAAGGCAATATCCAAAACCTGAAGATGTCAACATATATATTTTCGTAGCACATACAACCAATGTTTCCAAAAAAGAGGCGGATATGTTATTTGATTATGCTGATGTGATTTCAGGATGCTCTTCCATAAACATACGGGAAACTGCTGAAGAAAGAAAACCATATTATGCTGGAAAAAAAGTTCCATTGTATGCGGTAACCGAAAATGGAAAAAGATTGCTCAATGAAAGGTTGGAATATATTGGATATGAGTTATGTGAAAAAAAGTATCCTCAGGATTTCACTCAAAGTCCTAAGCCATTAATCTAATTTCATTTATCAATTTGAAGTACTTCATTAGATGTAGTTAATACTGTTACTTCAAATAAATGAAGTATTATTTAAAAATGAAGGATAAACTTTAACTTCAGATTAAATGATAAATTTGCTTGTCAATTGATGGAACTGGGTTGATTCTTTACTTATGAAACAAAATTCATTAAAATAGTAGTAGATAATTCACCTACTTTTCAAGCATTATTCGTTCGTAATGAATGAAATAAAAATCGAAAAAGTAGTAGATAATTTCTATACTGTTATGCCAACAGTAACATGAAGCTGGTTAAAAAGAACCAAAAGTTGCATAATCCAGATTCGCCTTTGCTTATTGGTGAGTTAAAAGAGGGTGATGTTGTAAAAGAAGTCAAGGAACTTAGTTATATTGATGCTCAAGTTAGATTAATTTAATGGCTATTTTTATAAACCCATCAAAATTATATGGATAACTATTTTTTAAGAAAAATAAAAAAATAATATATGAATAGAATAATCATTGAGGAAAATACTATGAAAAATTTCTCATGCAGCAATTGTGGAATTATAAACTGCAAACACCAAGATTCAGAATATCCTAAATTCTGTCCAACAAAAGAATTAACAAGTGATGAAATAAAAGAAATTGAAAAACTTTACAATGAAAATAACAACAAAGAGATATCGCGGATATCTGCAGAAATTGAAGAGGAGTTCTACTGCAAATACACAAGAGTAGAAGAAATCATAGAATTTGCCAAAAGACTAAAAATGAATAAAATAGGAATAGCTGCATGTGTTGGGCTAATGAAAGAAAGCAGAACATTTGCTAAAATCCTTGATAAACACGACTTTGAAGTATATTCCGTAGCATGTAAAGTCGGAGCAA
This sequence comes from Methanobrevibacter millerae, assembly GCF_900103415.1. NCBI lineage: Archaea > Methanobacteriati > Methanobacteriota > Methanobacteria > Methanobacteriales > Methanobacteriaceae > Methanobrevibacter > Methanobrevibacter millerae. Next base: position 54,618 of record NZ_FMXB01000018.1, on the reverse strand, counting down.
TGAAAAAAACAGAAATATCTGGTGTAGATGATAAAAAAACAAATATGACTGGAAATATAATGTGCAATCCAATACTGCAGGCAAAAATACTCAATAATGAAAAAACAGACCTTAACGTAATAATAGGATTATGCGTAGGTCATGATAGTCTTTTCTATAAATATTCTGATGCCCTATGCACAACACTTGTAACAAAAGACAAAGTACTCGCACACAATCCTGTGGGAGCGTTATACCAAACAAACACATATTATAAGAAGCTGATGAAAAGGGATTAGGTCAATTTTTTAATTTGATTCATATGTTCTTTTACCACCATGACCCCCAAAGATTTGCCATTTCCCAGTGTTTAATTTATTAAATAGATTATTTCTTTCTTCTCGACAAAGGTCAGAATCAAAATCAACAGATGTCATTAAAATTGGAGCATATCTATTATATTCCGCCTGTTTAGGAATCATGTCTTTCATATTTATAAAAATGTCTCCTGTAAATGCAATTTTATGTTCAAAATCAATTAGAACAGATTCACCGGGAAGATGGCCGCCTTTTCCTTCATAAAGACTAAAATGAAATTCACCAAAATCAAAAACTCCAGTTTGTTCAAGGGGTTTTGTTATTGTTCGTTCATCTCCTACAACTTGAATTTTTTGAGGGGGAACGGGTTTATATGAAGTTAATATATTGCAAATACGGATATATGGTTTGTGAAGTGGATTTTTTTCACGGAAATTGCTTTCATTGTTATATTCTGATTTCAGTGATTCTGCACTTTTGCTGCTGGCATAGATAATGTCAAAAAGGGGCAACAGTCCGCAATGGTCAACGTCTGCATGGGTTATGAATACTTCTTTTGGAATATTGTCAAAATCAGGGATGATTTCCTTAATGATTGAATGCATTTCCTCTTCATAGCAGGCATATCCTGTATCAATGAATAAGTACTTGCCATAGCTTTTTATGATTGTAATGTTGCTTCCGCAGGGAGGTTCGATAAGTGTTATTTCGCTATTTTTGGTTATTTTATGGTTTGTTATTCTTGGTGTGAAATTCTCTCCTTTTGAAGCTGCAATGATTTCTGTAAACCTGCTTATGCTGTCAAAGGTATGGAACGGCAAAACTCCGCTTTCGTTAAGCATTTGCATCACAAGGTTTGTATTGATGATCAGTTCATTTTTGGATTCATATGAGATATCCATTGTGGATGATATCTGATTTACAAAGTTGTTGTAAAAAAAGCTATTGTCATAAATCTTATTGGCGTAATTTGAATTAATTACTTTAATGGGACATATCTCGCTTGCTTTTTTGATGAATGTGTTGACATTTGCTTGGTTTTCAACAACGAGACCCATCTTAAAGAACTGGAATTCCTTATCTGTCTGTTGGGAACTGATATATGTAATGTTGAAATTAAAATCACTGATTAGCTCTAATATTGGTGTAACGGCGCCAGGGATATCTTTAAGCTTAAATTCAAGTAGCACTACATCGCGATGGTCCAAATTATGGTGGATATAACCTATTGACATTAATTCTTGAGTTGCTTTTTCAAGACTTTCAGGACTGCCTTCAACATCGATAAATAATAAATGAGAATCCACGGATTTATTATAACTCACACGTGTAATATTTATGCCAAAATCGGACAAGCATTTGCTTGCCTTTAAAAATGCACCTATATGATTGGGCATTTTTGTAATAAATGTCTTATTCATGTCACCACTGTAAAATATTTTTACTTTTAATTTAAATGTTTATATAAAAATTAGTTTGTAATAATATATTTTATTTGAACTAATATAATATATTTCTCATTATAATCAATTAGGCAAGTTTGAATTCATGGTTCATTTTTAAAATAGGTTTAGTGGAATTTAATAGTGAATTCCTTTTCGCTTTTGCATGATTTTCTTTATCATTAAATTTGAGTGCGGGTGTCAGTCCGAAGTAATCTTTTGACGGGACGCTAAGTTATTGTTACATTGAGTTCTAATTGGTTTTTTGTGGCTATACTTTCGCAGAAATCTATTATATCTTCTTTGTTGTTATTTTTTTTCTTGTTTTAGGTTGTATAGTCTTTTTATATTGTATGCTAGTGCGTCTAGGTTTAGTCTTTTTTCGGTTTTCACTACTCCGATGACTATTTCTTGTTTTATGTGGAATTGTTCTTTGAATATTCCAAATGGTCCTTCTACATAGGGTTTTTTGCTGAATTCTTCTTTATATTCTTCTTTTTCCATTTTATGGTGCATTACTCTTTGCATTCTTTCGCCGTTTTCTGTGATTGTTCTGTGTGTTTGTTTATCTGTAAAACAGTTGTTTTTGTGAATGCAGCATTTGCAGGCAGAGTAATTGTTGTAGATTCTTGTTATTTTGTCGGTTTTGCTTGGATCTTTGTTTGGTTTGGTGTATTCTCTAAAAAAGTACATAAATTGTCCACCAGGACAATAGAAGGCATCTATTTCTTCTACGTATGTGAAATGGTCTTTATGTAAATGGCTTTGGATTTAATTTTCTTATTTTTTCTTTGCTTTGTTTTCTTGTTGGTATTAATCCGTCGATATTGTTGTTAGTGAAGTATGATAGGCTTATTTTAGTTTAAATATATTGTATCTGCGCTCATGTGTTTTGGTGTTTTTTCCTATGTTTTTTTATTGCTTTGTCTGCGATTTGTGGTGGTTCGTAGTGGTCTGTAGGGCTTTGTGTGACGTTTATTCCGCAGATTAGTTTTGTATCGTAATCAACTGCAGATTGTATATTATATGCAACTAAGAAGTTTCCTTTCTTTCCTTTCATCATGCGTGCTTCTATATCATTCATTGGTATTTTATCTTGTCTGGTTAATGTGAATTATGTTTTTATATCGTATAATAGTTCTAATTTTTCATTGTCACTCATTTGTTCGTTGTCTAGTATTTTTCGTGCTGGTTTGTTGAGTTTTTCAAGTTTTTTTGTGTTTGACAGATAGTCCTTTGTAGTATTTGATTAATAATTTGCATTCTTTTTTTTGTTATCATATTTTGGTTTAGAATTAAATGCTTTTTTAACTGTTCCATCGATTGCTACGTGATTAAATTTTGTGTATTCTTATTTTTTGGCTATTTTCAATGTCATTTTTAGTAATTGTCCAATAATATTCACCATAATCATTGCGATATCGTTGTATTGTCCTTTCTGATGGCATTATACCATCACAAAAGAACTTATATATGTCATGATACTTCGCCATGTCTGCAATAATCCTAGCACTTTCTATATGTTCCAATTTTAGCATAAACAATCAATTTTAACATAGAACATAGGTTATAGGAAGGCTTACAATTCTTTTTTTTCGTTAACTTCAATAACCAATTTTGGATAACATTTTTCGATAAATTCAACAACAAAACGAGAGATATGATTCTTCGGAACATTAAAATCATGGGTCCTAATCTCTAATTTACGCTGATTCTTGTCAATATATTTCATAACCATAAACAAACAACTCAAAATAATTAATATCTAATATAAACTATATATAACATAGTATTATAAATATTTCTATCATTAAATCAATTTATATTAACTATGGAGAATAATATATAACCTATAATAAAAATTAAGTAATAATAAAACTAAAATAAATATATGAAGTAAAATTTCATATGTAAATTAATAAAATAAGAAAAAGATAACAAAGTTATAAAAAAAATTAAATTAAAAATCTACTTTTGTCGGATGCCCATTCATGAAAAGAAAAAGTAACTATTAATTATATATAACTTAAAAATTAAATCATTAATTAATTAAAATTATTTTGGAGAGAGTTATATGAAAACTATAGCATTAATCGGAAGTCCACGTAAAAATGGAAACTGTGACATACTAGTCAACAAAGTAATTGAGAAAATTGATGGTGAAAATGAAGTATTCTTCTTAAATGAATTGGATTTGAGATATTGTGATGCATGCCAATCCTGTCAAAAAGGAGACTGCGTTAAAGACGATGACGTAAGGAACATAATTGCAAAAATCGAAGATGCAGACCTATTAATATTTTCAAGTCCAATCTATTTCGGCCAAATGTCTGCACAAGCAAAAACTATCATAGACAGATTCTACATGATTTCACAAAATCAGGAAAGGTCACTTGCAGGAACAAAAGTCATACAGGTATTTACCCAAGCCAATCCATCAGAAGCTTTTGATTCTTACATTAAATCCATGGAAACAATGCCATTCGCATTCATGGGAATGGAAGTAATAGAAACAATAAGTGCAAAAGGCGCAGCAGGAAAAGGCGAAGGCATCGAAGAAGCACTTAAAAAAATAGAAGAACTGGAGATTTAATTCTCCATTCTTAATCACTTATTTCATAACCTAAATCATTTAACCTATCCCTAATTTTATCAGACAAGTCATACTGTTTTGCTGCCCTGAGTTCAGATCTAACGTCAGTGATTAAATCCAGCAAATCATCAGAGCCTGCTGAAACCTCTTCAAGATAGAAGTCAACACCCAATATCTGAGAGACGTCATCCAAAAATGATTTGACAGCTATTTTATCATTTTCACTTAAATCTATATTCTTACAGTCATTAATTAGAACGAAAATGGATGCAATTGCTTTTGGAGTGTTAAAATCATCATCCATACTGTTAAAGAATTCTTCTTTCGCTATTTTTAAAGCATCCAAATCGCTTTCAACGTCACCTGATTCAACATCCAATGCTGAATAAAATTTTTTAATCTTTTCCAAACTTTTCTGGGACTGGTGAAGTGAATCCTTTGAGAAGTCTATAGGACTTCTGTAATGGGTTGAAAGCACAAAGAACCTGAAAGTGTCCGCATCCCAGTCTTCAAGAAGGTCACGGATTGTAATGAAGTTATGGAGGGATTTTGACATTTTCTCTCCGTTAACGTTTAAAAATCCTGTGTGGAGCCAGTATCTTACCATAGGGGATTTTCCGCTGACGGCTTCCATCTGGGTGATTTCGGCTTCGTGGTGAGGAAATATCAGGTCAAGTCCTCCGCCGTGAACGTCATACTGTTCGCCGAAGTAATACTCGGTAATTGCAGTATCTTCAATATGCCAGCCAGGCCTTCCGTCACCCCATGGGGAAGGGAAAACAGGCTCGTCAACGTTTTCTCGTTTTTTCCATAACGCAAAATCCTGAGGATTTCTTTTGGTGGTTTCGGCCAAGTCCCTGTGGGATTCCAGCTCTTCAGTATTCCTGTTTGACAATTTACCGAATTCTTCAAACTTATCGATTTCGAAGTAAACTCCATCCTCACTTTCATAGGCAAAACCCTTATCGATTAATCTTTGAATTTGGTCAATTATTTCGCCAAGATGATCGGTTGCTCTTGCGAATAAATTAACGCCGGTTACATTTAATTTAGTCATGTCTTCAATGTACCTTTTTTCAAACTTCCTGGCTATATCATGTGCCGGAATTCCGGATTCTTTTGACCTGTTTATGATTTTATCATCAATGTCAGTAATGTTTTGAATGTAAAAGACTGCATATCCGGAGTATTCCAGATACCTTTTAATTGTATCAAAAGAAATGTAAGTTCTTCCATGACCTATATGAGCGTCATCATAAACTGTAGGACCGCAAACGAAAAGGTTTACACGGTCTTTGTTAATAGTTTCAAAATTCTCTTTACTACGAGTTAATGTAGAGTAAATATCCATAAAAAATTCCTCAAAAATAAGTTTATATAGAGGCAAGTAAGGGATTTGAACCCCTGTTTCATGGTCTGCAGCCACGCACCTAAGCCACTCGGTTAACTTGCCAAATAAAAATTAAAGTCTAATAAAATATTATATATTAATACTATATAAAGATTACGAAAAATTTCCAAATTTTACAAATTCAGATTTTTTCATAACTTTTTAGGCCGCAAAAAAGAATGTATCATACATAATCAAAAAAACATTAAAATTGAAAAATCCCATATTCAGCAGTCCGCTTCTGAGCCCATACAGGATTCACAGTCTTCGCCAAGATCGGATTTGCTAATGCCCAATTGTTCCAATACATCAGAAGTTTTAACATTCTTACAGATTTTACATGTCCTTGGAATCAAATCGGCCTTTGTTGCATCACCGTTTGACAGCTCAAAAGCGAATTCCTTAACCATGATGCGGACATCCTCTCCCAATTTGATTCCGCTACCACGCTTATCGGTAATATATTGTGAAACGGCAGGCTGGGTTATATCCATAAGTTCTGAAACATCTTTCTGTTTCATTCCTAGATTTAACAGTTCTTTAGCTAGTTCTGATCTGATAGCAGGTATTACATACCATACAACAATTTCACAGGGCGGTTTCATAGTAAATTTCTCCTATTTCTTTATTTTAATTTTATCCAAATCATCGTTGTCATCAGTTAGACAAATTTCATGCTTTTCAAATAAAATCTTAAATTGTTCATCATGTTCTTTTAAATGTTCCGTGATAGTATTGATTGCATCGGCAACAGGATCCGGCAATTTATTGTGATCCAAGTCAATGAGTTCAGTTCTTTTGGATTTGACAATTCTTCCTGGAACGCCAACACAGGTAGATTCCGGAGGGACATCTTTCAAAACAACTGCACCTGTTCCGATTTTGGAAAACTCACCAATGGTAATATTACCCATTACCTTAGCACCAGCACCAATAATCACTCCTCTTTCAACAGTTGGATGCCTTTTGGTTTTTTGAGTGGAGGTTCCACCAAGAATAACTCCCTGATAGATTAATACATCATCACCCACTTCGGCTGTCTCTCCAACGACAACACCCATACCATGATCAATGAAAACACGCTTGCCGAAAGTGGCACCGGGATGTATTTCGATGCCTGTGAGGAATCTTGCCAGATTGGAGTTCATCCTTGCCAATAACTTAAAGGAATGATTCCAGAGATAATGACTAACCCTGTGCATCAGCAATGCATAAAATCCCGGATAACATAGAAGTATCTCAAGAGTGCTCCTTGCTGCAGGATCTTTATCTTTAATGGCCTTAATTTCACTTTTTAGCGTGTCAAACATCAATAAACCTCAATATTTAAAAAATATAAAAATTATAAATGGTATAAGTCATTTATACCATATGTTATATTTTAATTTATATTTAAAGTTTTTCAAAAACCCAGTCAACAGATAAGTATCTTTCACCGTTGTCAGGCAAAATAGCTATTATTCTTTTTCCTTTATTTTCTTCTTTTTTAGCTAATTCAAGAGCTGCGAAAGCTGCAGCACCGGATGAAATACCTGCAAAGATTCCTTCTTCTTTAGCTAATGCGAGTAGAGTATTTCCTGCGTCTTCATTTGCTACAGGGAAAATCTCATCGATGACATTTTCATCATAAATTGACGGAACGAATCCTGCACCGATACCCTGGATTTTGTGAGGTCCCTTTACGCCTTTACCTAAGGTCTGGGAGTCTTCAGGTTCTACTGCAACGATTTTAACGCCCGGAACTTCTTCTTTTAATACCTTACCGATACCAGTGATAGTTCCTCCGGTTCCAACACCCGCAACTACAATGTCAACATTGCCTTCAGTATCCCTTAAGATTTCCTGTGCGGTTGTTTTTGCGTGGATTTCAACGTTTGCCTGATTGTCGAACTGGCCTAAAATAATGGAGTTAGGGTTTTCTTCTTTAAGTTCATTTGCCTTTGCAATGGCTCCGCCCATTCCTTCAGAGCCCGGTGTCAATACGATTTCGGCACCGAAGATAGCCAATAATTTTCTTCTTTCAATGGACATTGTGTCAGGCATTGTCAATATTAACTTGTAGCCTTTTGCAGCGGCGGCAAAACCTAAACCGATTCCGGTATTTCCGCTTGTCGGTTCAATAATTACAGAATCTTCTTTCAATAAACCCTTCTCTTCAGCATCTTCAATCATTGCAACGGCTACACGGTCCTTTACGCTTCCGGTAGGATTGAAAGCTTCCATTTTTACATCTACTTCTGCATCTAAATCTTTAGTTAAGTTGTTTAATTTAATGATTGGAGTGTTTCCTATAGCATCTACAACGCTATCCAATACTCCCCTTTTTAATTCAGGTACATTAACCATTTTTTATCCTCCTCATTTTTTATATAATCTATAATATAACAATAGTTATTTTAATATAACCATTGTTATATAACATCATTATACTATATAAATATTTCTAAAAGAAGAATCATTCTCCATCATAGTCGCACAAGTAATTGACCGGACAGATTTCGCATTGAGGAGAAATAGGCTTGCAAATGTTCTGGCCAAACTGAACCATCAAATCATTCAGCTTAATCCATAATTCACGGGGAGCGATTGCAGAAAGTTCCACTTCGGTTTCATCAGGATTTTTGGTGTTAACGAGCCCCATCCTGTTTGAAATCCTGTGAACGTGGGTGTCAACGGGAATCGCCGGAAGCTCAAAGGCAAATACCAGAACGCAATTTGCAGTCTTTCGTCCAACCCCAGGAAGCTTGACAAGCTCCTCTAAGGTATCTGGAACCTCGCCGCCATATTCATCAATTAATATCTGGGAAACTTCCTGAATGCGTCCTGCCTTGACACGATAAAAGCCTGCCGGCTTAATCAGTTCCTGAACGTCTTCAGTTGGAGCTTCAACAATCTCGTAAATGTCCTTGTACTTTGAAAATAAGTTTTCAGTTGCCTGATCGGTGTTTTCGTCACGGGTCCTTTGAGAGAGGATAGTTCGAACGAGAACCTTATACGGATCATGGTCCAAAAAGACCCTGATTTCAAAAACATTATTCAACTCTTCAACAATTTTAATAATTCTGTCAGTTTTGCTCATCATACCAACTCCAGTTCAAGGCCGATTTCTGCCATAGCTTCAATAAAATTAGGAAAAGACACGTCAAAGACTTCACCGTTGGTGATTTCAATGTCATGTTTTAAACCTATTAATGAGAATGCCATTGCCAGCCTGTGGTCGCCGCAGGAATCAACCACCCCTGAAGATACTCCGCCGGTAATGCTCATTCCGTCTTCAAACTCCTCCAATTTGCAGTTGAGCTTTTCAAGCTGCCTGCAGGTAGTATCAATCCTGTCTGTTTCTTTAACCCTCGCATGCTTGACGCCTGTGATGTTTGTAGTTCCCTCAGCCATTGCGGCCAAAACGGCTACAGTAATCAATAAGTCAGGTGCATTGGAGAGGTCAACGTCAATTCCCTTAAGTTTTCCGTCTGAGGATATTTCAACGTAATCGTCATGAATTTTAATATCTGCACCCATTTTCTCAAGTATTTCAAGTATCAGCTTATCTCCCTGTTTGGATTTCTTAAACAGGTTTAAAACTTTTCCATGACCGCCATTAATGGCAACTGCCGCAAGCAGATAGGATGCTGAGGAATAATCACCTTCCACAGTGTAGTCACATGCATTATAATCCTGTTTTTTTATTTTGAACTCATCAATTCTGCAGCTTTGATGTGACTTTGAGCAGTCATCATGTTTAACGTAAAATCCCTTTAAAACTTTTACGCCGAATTTTTTCATGATATCCAGTGTCATATCAACATAAGGACGTGATTTAAACTCAGGCAATACAAATAAAGTAACACCTTCCTTTGATAAGGGTGAAGAAATAATGATTGATGAAATGTATTGTGAGCTTACGCTTCCTGAAATGTTGGTTTCACCGCCAGAATAACCCGGCTTGATTAAAATAGGTGCCTTTCCATTATCGTTAACGGATGAAGAATCAATTCCCAATGACTTTACGGATTCCAAAAGCAGATCCATCGGTCGGGTCTGCAATGAATCATCACCTGTCAGTATCACTTCATTATCTGACAGGCTGGCCGCAGTTGTCATTAAACGTAAAGTGGTACCTGAATTTGCTAAATCAATCGGATTTTCACTGGAATTATGCAGTTTACCTCCAGTTCCTATGACTTCAAGATAATCGTCATTTCTGGTAATTTCTGCTCCTAAAGCTTCACATACGCGAATTGAAGCCAATGTATCTTCTGAGTAGAGCATATCATATAATCTGGAAGTGCCTTTGGCCAGTGAAGCTAAAATGACTGCTCTGTGTGAATAACTTTTGGATGGGGGAGCCTTGACAACCCCTCCGATATCGGAAATATTTTTTACTTTAAGATTCATTATATCTAAAAATAAATATGGAAAAGATAAATTAAATAGTTACCTATCAAAGGAAACTATCCTTCAAAGGAAATGGTGAAAAACTCTCCGAATTTTGGTAAAAATGAGCCGGAAACCTTAGCGTTATTTGACATTAGGTTAATTGAATAGTCCAGATTATCGAACGTGAATTTGCAAAAGCCGTTCATTAATTCAAAGGAGTTATCTTCAAAGAGATGATAATTAAAGAAAGGAAAATTTAAATTATCCTCTGTAGCGGCATTAATCAATTCAAAATTATTTCCAATAACATAACTGAATGAATAGGACTCGCCATTAAAGAAAACATCAACAGAATAGGTGAAATCATCAAAAGTCACATTACAGAAGTCATTAATTAAGCTAAATGAATTATCCTTTAAATCGTAGGACATGTCGAAGAAAACAAAGTCCAGATTAACGCTGTCATTAATATCCAATGAGACCGGTGCGTTAATTAACTCCAAATCATTTCCGAGATAAACGAATGAAGAGGACTCGCCATTAACTAAAACGTCAACGGAATATGTGAAATCATCGAAAGTCACGTTGCAATATCCATTAGTTAATTTAAGTGAATTATCGCTTAGGGAAACGTCAAACAATGCCAAATCCAAATCAATGCCTTCGCTGAGGTTTAATGAAACCGGAGCCTTAACTAAATTGTCTCCAATATATCCCAAATCATAATCAAACGAATGATTGGCTGAAACGACTGAAATATTAAAATTATCCAGTCCCAAATCATTGCTGATTACCATTCCGAATGCGTTTAATGAAAGCATAATGTCCGAATTGTTGGACTTGGAAATATTGTAGAGATTGTAATTTCCCGCCTTGACTATGGTTCCAATGCCTCCCGAATCCGATTGCACCGATAATGTCGTCAGGTAACTGAACGCCCCCTTGAAATGCGAAATATCCGTTGGAGGCAGTCCCTTATCAAATTTGAATTTCTGCGATGGGAAAAACGCATCTTTGGCCATGTCCACAATAAAGTCAAAGAAATCGTCAAATGCCATAGGAATGAACTCATCGAAATTGAAAATCGATGCGATTTCCTTTACGATACTGAAAGTGAAAGGCATGAAATAGTTTAACGTGAATGATTGGGAATCAAATAAATCCCCGCTAAATACGCAGGACAATACAAGCGGATTTGAATCCTTTAATATAAGGGTTAAATCCGGAGACTTGTAATAATTGACTAAGAAATTGTCATTAATTACGTTGGCTATGAAATATTCGTTCCTATTTGCAATTGAATATATCGCTTTGCCTGATGCGGCAACATTTGAAGTGAAATTGGAAGCCATCACCGCAAATGAGTCCATATTATTGGTATATACTGCAGCTCCGTTTAATGCAGTGTTGTTCTCAAAGGAAGATGAAATCAGCGTAAGTGAACCTTCTTCCTTATAGATTGCACCGCCCGCATTTTCGGCCGCATTATTGCTAACGCTGGCCGCAATCAGCGTCAATTCAGATCCTTTGTCATAGATTGCAGCACCATACTGAGCCTTTGAACCGGTAAAGTTTGATTCTCGAATACTTATTTTAGAATTATTTGAGAACATACTTCCGCCGGTACCATTTGAAGCATTGTTATTTATAAATACCGAATTGACAATTAATACATCAATTTTATTTTCAATGCAGATAGCTCCACCGCTTTCAGATGCAGTGTTGTTTATAAAAGTCGTATTGTCTACATAAAAAGTACCTGAACTGGAATCGACATAGATAGCACCACCCTTAACTGCAGAATTACAAACAAACATTGAATTATTAATTAATGTACTTACAGCTGTTGATTCGACAGATACGGCACCAGCATATTCATTAACATGATTGTTTTCAAAAATGACATTAGAAGCAGTGAAATTTTTAGCGTTAATGATTCTTAAATTATTCAACGTCAAATAAGAAATATCAAAATTACCAATGACGGATAATGAATTGCCGTTACCGTTAATGATTGTATTGTTGCGGGATTGACCTATAATGGTAATGTTTCCTATATTAAGTGAATCATTCAGGAAATATTCACCGTCAGCCATATAAATTATGGCATTATCTCCAATTTTATCACCGGAAAAATACTTATATGGATTTGATTGTGTCCCATTACCATCATTTTCAACTGATGAGTCAAAATAAACATTTGCAGGAACTATTATTTGATTATCCTCATGAACGACAATATCTGATGAATTATCACTGGCAAAACTTGCAGGAATGATGAGCAACATCAAAACAATGAGAAAAACCATTAGATATTTTTTCAACACTTTCACCCAATCAATATTATAATTAATACTTTAAATTTTCTAGTATAAATAATATTACAAATTAATTGAGAAGCATTAATATGGATAATCCCCTTTTTCTTTGAATTCCTTTTTTAACCATAATCTGAAGATAGAATCATATATTTTATATTCATCTTTATCCAATTCTATTAAAGACTTATTTAGTAATGATTTTAAAGAAGCACCAATTGCTCCACTGGTTACACCCATACTGTTTGCTATTTCAATTCTTCTCAATGGTTTTTCAACAAGTGAGGTAATGATTCTCTGTTCTTGATTATTTAATTTATACCATTCATTAGTCAAATGAACTACCAGATAATGTAAAGATTTTTCAAATTCCAGAACTATTTTTTCCTCATTTAATTCTTCATTAGGAGGAAGTAATCTTGCAAAAGTGTTAACATAAAAAGGAATTCCCTTTGTACAACTATAGAATCTTTCAAAACCATCATCAGTGAAGTTAAGATAATCGGCTTTTTCATTTAGATAATTTTTCGTTGTTTCAAATGAAAAAGTTTTAACTTCATAATTCAATATTCTGCCACCAAAAGCACCTTTTTGACCAGCAATGTCTGCAATTAACTCGTCTTTAACACTCATGCTTCCGGAAAAGACATAACCAATATTCTTTTGTGATTGAATTACGCCCCTAATATACCATAAGAATTCATTGACATTTTCATCCAACTGCTTTAAAATTTGAAATTCATCAATGAAAATTAAAACACCATTAATATATCCCTTATATTCACCATATACTTTTTGAGGCAAATCCATTACAAAAGTAGTGAATTTTGCATAATCTTCTTTTGTTTTAAGAATTGGAATTGGAATTTCATCAACAACATCAAATCTATTAAATTCAAAATTACGAGTTCTAAAAAATTTTAAAATCTTTCTATCAATAGTAATAATATTTGATTCACTACAGGCTTTAATAAAAGACTCATAGAATAATTTCATAAAACAGAAACGAGTTAATTTATTCTTTTTAAATTTGTTCATTCCGGATAAATCCATGTAAACAACCAAATAATCATTTTTGAAATCATTTTTTAATTTTTTCATTAATGCGGTTTTCCCAACACCCCTAATACCCGTAAGCAATATAGTTGGAGTGGATCCTTTTTTAACCAATTCCAAATTATCCGAAAGAAATGAAATTTCTTCTTTTCTATTATAAAATTGTGAGTCCTCTAAATCAGTATCATTTCCTAATGGTAAAGTTCCCATGATTTCACCTTTATTAATATGTAAATAACCCCCAGTATATATATGTAATGCAAATCCCATTATAATACAAACTCCATTATAATGCAAAAAACACACATCACATTACATAATGCAAATCCCATTATAATGCAAAAAACACACATCACATTACATAATGTAAAACGCATTACATTAAAAATAAGTAAGATTGAAAAAATAATTAATTACATGAAGGAAATTGAAAAGCTTAGAGCCGGACTTGAATACTGCTTTGATGATGAGGAAGTAGCTGAATTAAAAAACAATGCGATTAAAAATTGCCAGATATATAACAACATGGACAATAATGACAGACAGGCTAAAAGGGACTTTTTAAAAGAAATGCTTGGAAGTGTCGGTGAAAACGTCGACATTGAAAACGGATTCAACTGCGACAACGGAAAAAACATATTTATCGGAGATACCTTCGTTGGAAACTACAATTTAACTATTTTAGACGTTAAGGAAGTTCATATAGGCAATGACGTTATGATAGGACCGAACACGACCATCACTACCGTCGGACATCCAATCAATCCAAACAAAAGAAGACAGAGATTGGCACAGGCCAGTGAAATTCGAATCGGAAATGATGTCTGGATTGGTGCTAACGTATGCATACTGCCTGGTGTGAGCATCGGAAACAACGTTATCATTGGAGCCGGAGCGGTCGTTAATCGGGACATACCGGATAATTCAATGGCTGTTGGCGTACCTGCAAGGGTAATTAAAGAGATTGAGAAAGTAATATAAATACTTTTTGTTATGAGTGAGGACAATTCTTAGGAGTGACGACAATTCTTAGGAGTGAGCTCAACAAGCTTTATATATGAAAATATCAATAAAAATTAAGTGACATCTCAATTGATGTCGAATCATATACCAAAATTCAACATTTAACTCTGATGAAATTAAATCATTGGAAAAAAGGGTGAGATTCAAAAAATAAATTGGCTCATGTGAATCATTAATTACAATAAGATATTACAGTGAGAGGTTCAAACATTGCTTTTCACTAACACATCACCACATACTTAATTGTATGGTTTATCTCACCCCCTATTTTTAAAACAACAGCTATTTAAGCCCATAATTAGATTTTACCTAAAAAACAATAACTTTTAAACTGCAGGACCACTAGAATTTGGCGGAGCCATGAACGTTGCAATTGAATTTAAAGCCCCAGCATTACAGCCAAAGAAAAAGAAATAGTTCACCAAATAAATGAATATTAATTAATATAATAAAAAAAGAAGAAGTAATTTCATCGGATTACTTCTAAAATCATGTCTAAGTTTTCGGATTGCAAGATATCTACCTTTTTACCGGATGCTCCTACAATCTCCT
The DNA here is from genome assembly GCF_900103415.1 of Methanobrevibacter millerae. Lineage (NCBI taxonomy): Archaea > Methanobacteriati > Methanobacteriota > Methanobacteria > Methanobacteriales > Methanobacteriaceae > Methanobrevibacter > Methanobrevibacter millerae. The sequence continues at coordinate 39,570 of NZ_FMXB01000018.1, read as the reverse complement.
TTTTAATGTTCAGCATCTCTTCACCAACTACCAAATCACCGATAGCCAGTTCATGATTTTCAGCTAAAACAGCATCGATTTCATCAAGAGGAGTTGATTTCAGATAGCCGATGATTTTTCCGGCGTCCCCCTTGAATTTAGGTCCGATCTGGGACATGTCCGGTTCAACTTCAATGAGCTTTTCATGAACTTCAGGCTTTCCGGATTTGATTGTTAAATCCTTGATTTTGAGAGTGCCTTCAATATCGTCTGCAAACTCTTCAAAGACAGCAATTAACTTTTCATCAGTGGTATAGACATTGACTTCGGCAAGTTCAACGTTTAAAGGTATCTTGGAAGCTGACTTGAACCTTCTGACTTCATCAATCAAATCGATGGTAACGTCACCCTTGTTTTCGGCTTCCTCATCAATCAGCTCAGAAGTTACTTCAGGCCATAATGTGGTGTGAATTGACTCGTCGGAGAAATACTGATAAACCTCATCCGTGAAAAACGGTGCAATCGGAGCCAATAGCTTTAATGAAGTTTCAACAACTGTCTTTAAAGTATATTTGGCTGCGCGTCTTGATTCTTCGCTTACGTCAGTGTATAATCTGTATTTTACCGCTTCGATGTATTCGTCACAGAAATCGTGCCAGAAGAACCTTTCGATTGAAGTTATCGTATCGGCATAGTTATAGTCTGCAAATGCATTATCGACCTTGATATTTAAATTATTCAATTTGGACAATATCCATAAATCCAGTGGGTCCAGATTATCCTTAACGTCATCGTATGAGACCTCTTCGTCGAATATCTGCATGCTGATGAATCTGAATGCGTTCCAGAACTTTCTGAGGAATCTGTATCCGTGCTTGATGTCTTTCCAGTCAAATATTACATCAGATCCCGGTACGCTGTTTGCAGCCCATGTCCTTAACGAGTCTGCACCGTACTTTTCAATTACCTCTTCAGGACCAACTACAAACTCAGGCCTTGATTTACTCATCTTGTTTCCGTCTTCACCAAATACCATACCGTTTATAACAATATCGTCGAATGGCTTTTGTCCGGTTAAAGCCAGACATCTGAGTGTTGTATAGAATGCCCATGTACGGATAATATCGTGTCCCTGAGGGCGTATACTTGAAGGGAAATGATTTATGTAATCTTCATCAGGCCATCCGGCAATGGAAAGCGGTGAAATTGATGAATCCATCCATGTATCAAGAACGTCCTCTTCAGGTATGAACTCTTCACAGCCGCATTCGCAAGGATGTTTTGGCTTGTCCTGGGTCGGATCAATCGGCAAGTCTTCAACGTCCGGAAGGATGACTTTTCCGCAGTCCTTACAGTACCATACAGGAATTGGGGTTGCAAATATCCTTTGCCTTGAAATACACCAGTCCCATTCCATGGAATCCGCCCAGTTTACCATACGGGATTTCATGTGTTCAGGTACCCATTTCATCTCATCGGCTGCGGTCTTGGTCTTCTCGATTAAATCCCTTACTGCAACGAACCACTGCTTTTTGACAAGAATTTCGATAGGGGTTTTGCATCTCCAGCATTGTCCTACGTTCTGGTCGACCTCTTCCTGCTTTAATAAATAACCTTCAGCGTCAAGATCTTTAATTGTCTGCTTTTTACAGCTCTGCAAATCCATTCCTTCATATCTGCCTGCTGCTGCAGTTAATGTACCGGTTTCATCGATAGCATTGATTATTTCCAAATCATACTTTTGAACCCAGCTTACGTCCGTTTTGTCCCCGAAGGTACAAATCATAACCGCACCTGTACCGAATTCAGGATCTACCTCTTCATCTGCAATAATCTTTACTTTCTGATGTGACAGAGGCACTTCAACATATTTTCCTAAAAGGTGAGTGTATCTTTCATCTTCAGGGTGAATTACTACAGCCACACAGGCAGACATCAGTTCAGGACGGGTTGTTGCAATCAGAATGCCTTCGTCCTTTGGGTCGGCCTGTTTTCCTGAAGCCTGTGAAGATGCGATATCATCATAGGAGTCGTCCACTGCAGGAGGGAAGTTAACGTAGTTTAAAAATGTTGTATTATCACTGTATTCGACTTCTGCAAATGCAATTGCCGTTTCACAGCGAGGACACCAGTTGACAGGGTGGATTCCCTGATAGATTAATCCTTCATCATACATTTTTAAAAATGAGTACTGGGTCTTTTTCATGTATTCCGGAGTCATTGTAACGAACTCACGGGTCCAATCCTGTGAATAACCCATCGCCTGCATCTGCGCCTTCATTTTTTGAATGTTGTCTGAGGTTAAATCAATACAGTACTGTCTGAACTGTGCTCTTGAAACATCGTTTTTCTTGATTCCATGGGTCTCTTCCACTTTCACTTCTGTTGGAAGGCCATGGCAGTCCCATCCCTGGGTGAATAACACATCGTGACCTTTTTGTCTTCTGTATCTTGCGTTCATATCAATGTAAACCCAATTCAAAACGTGGCCCAGGTGAATTGAGCCTGTTGGGTATGGTGGGGGAGTGTCAATAACATATCTGGGACGAGAACCATCTCCAATATACTTGTAGATGTTTTCATCTTCCCATTTTTTCTCCCAGACCTTTTCTTTTTTTAAATCATAGTCTTTAGGAATCTCTTCATTTGACATATATTTTCTCCTAAATAATTAAATAAAAATAACATAATTAAATATATTTCTTATTATTAATAAAAATATGTTAATTTTTCAGCTATTTGAAAATTAATGATGTGACCTACAAGTTACAACACCCCCAAAAAACACCAAGGTTGTAACCTGCAAGTTACAACATTAGAAAAAAGTCAAGTTTTGAAAATAAATCTAGGAATCTTCCTGATGGTTTAAAGTATTGTAATAATATCCTTTTTGGCTTAAAAGTTCTTCATGAGTTCCCTGCTCTATGATTTCACCGTTTTCGATTGCGATAATGTTATCGGCGTTTTTGATGGTTGACAATCTGTGGGCAATGATGAAGCTTGTTCTGTTTTCCATTAATTTATCCATTGCTTCCTGAATAAGTTTCTCAGTTCGGGTATCTACTGAAGAAGTAGCCTCATCCAAAATAAGAATTTCCTTATCTGCCAGAATTGTTCTTGCTATTGTCAATAGCTGCTTTTGTCCGTGGGAAATATTGTCCGAATCCTCGTTTAAAACCGTTTCATATCCGTCCGGAAGCTGCATTATGAAATCATCTGCACGAACCTGTCTGGCCACATTAATTATTTCCTCTTCCGTTGCATCCAATTTTCCATAACGGATATTGTTGGCTACCGTATCGCTGAAAAGCCATGAATCCTGAAGCACCATCCCAATCAATGACCTTACGGAGTGTTTGTCATATTCATTGATATTAACGCCGTCGATTCTAATCTCGCCCGCATCGACATCATAGAATCTCATGAGCAGTTTAACAATGGTTGTTTTGCCTGCGCCGGTTTCACCGATAATGGCAATCTTGTCACCCTTTTTAACATTGAATGATAAATCCTTTATTATCATTTCATTTTCATTGTATCCGAAACTTACATTTTCAAAGGTTATTTCCTCTTTCAAGCCAGAAATTTCAACATCCGAAGGGTTTTCCTCTTCATCTATTTCTAAGAATTCGAAAATACGTTCACCAGCAGCCATTGCAGTTTGAACAAGATTCATTACTCTTGTTATCTGCTGAATCGGATGTGTGAAGTTCCTGATGTATTGGAAAAATGCCAGAATATCACCGACAGCTATTGCCCTTTGAATTACTAGAATTGCTCCCAGAACGGCTATTGCAACATAGGCTATATTTGAAATGAAGTTCATCAATGGGCCGTTGAAGCTTGAGAAGAACTGTGATTTCCATTCATGCTTGAACCAGTTTTCACTGTAATACTCGAATTTTTCCATTTCAATGTCTTCCTGATTGAATGTCCTTATAATGTCATGGCCCACAAATGTTTCCTCTATTTGAGCATTTAAAGATCCTTTATAAGACAATTGCTTTAAAAAATAAACCTGAGAGTACTTTGTAATAAGAGTAATCAATATGAACGCTATTGGAATCAATATCAATGCAGCAAGCGTCATCAATACATTAATGTAGAGCATCATGATTACAACGCCCACAATAGTAATTACGGCCGTCATCAGCTGAATGAATGATTGTGTGATTCCTGTTTGCAGGGAATCAATATCGTTGGTTACTCTTGAAAGGATATCTCCCCTTTTGTTTTCACCGACATCTTCCATTGACAGAAGCGTAATCTTCTCCATTATCCTTCTTCTCAAGTTAAAGCTGATATCTGTTGAAATTTTAATCAGGAACCATGACTGGAGGTATGAAAACACTGCACTTACGATATACAATACCACAACCACTTCAAGCAGGAATAAGATCCTATTGAAATCTATTGTTCCTGCGTTTGCATTGATTGCGTTGATACCATCAAATATCGTTGTGGTTGCCATTCCAATCAGCAATGGAGCTATAATTGTAAATACAGTTGATATCAATGCGCAGATAAACGTGATTAACAGCTTCAGCTTATAGTCTTTCAATAGATATAAAATGTTTTTAATTGCCTTTCTATTGTCAACGGCTTTTTCCGGAGGCTGTCTTTTTATTGGTGGCATAATGAACCCTCCATTTGTGATAAAGCGATTTCTGAGTATACGTCACAGCGGTCAATCAGGTCATCGTGAGTTCCCTTATCAATTATCCTGCCGTTGTCAAGAACTATTATCTCATCTGCATCCTTTATCGTTGAAATCCTTTGCGATACGAATAATATTGATGAATCCTTGGCAATTTTATCCAGATTATTTTTGACTATCGCTTCGGTATTCATGTCCAATGCTGAAAAGCAGTCATCGAAAAGGTAAAAGTCATGACGACCTATAATCGCCCTTGCAATTGAGAGACGCTGCTTTTGGCCTCCGGAGAAATTGGATCCTCCCTGGGAAACCTCCTCTTCAATGTCATCCACAAAATCAACCTGTGCCATATTTAAAGCGTTTCTGATTTCTTCATCCGTTGCATCGCTTTTTCCTGTCTGCATGTTTGACTTTACAGTTCCCTGAAAGAGAATGGCCTTCTGAGGAGTGAAACTTATTCTGTCTCTCAAGGTTTTAAGATTAAGATTTTTAATGTTAACGTCATTAATCAGGATTTCACCTTCCGTTACGTCCTGAAGCCTTGGAATCAGGTTTAAAATAGTGGATTTTCCGCTTCCAGTTCCTCCAATAATGGCCGTGGTTTTGCCGGGCATTAACTTAAAGTTGATGTCCTTTAATGTCTCCTTTTCGCTTCCGGGATATGAATAACCAACATTTTTGAATTCTATGGTTGGATTGTTATCAACTGAAGTTATTTCACCATCAGTAATAGAAAGTTCCATATTCAAGACTTCAGCCACACGCCTTGCTGAGACCAGAAATCTCGGAAGTATTATCATGATTCCTCCAAGAAGGATAAATGAGAATACGATTTGCGTGGAATACTGTATAAAAGCAATGATATCTCCCGTAAGGATATTACCTGCAATAGCATCATATGCACCGAAATACAATATCATGACAATCATCAGATTCAAAAACAAAGTCATTGTAGGTATCATGATAAAAATTCTACTGAAGACATATAGATTAATGTCCAGAAAGTCCTTATTGACCTTTCCGAATTTTTTTTGTTCGTAGTCCTGTCTTACAAAAGCCTTGATGACAGGTATTCCAATAAGGATTTCCCTTGCAGTCTTATTCATTTTATCAATTATCTCCTGCGTCAACTTAAAATAAGGCAAGACATCTATGGTGATAATGAGTAACAATATCAGAACTACCAAAAAGGTGACAAGAATAATCCATGAAAGGTTTCCTCCTATTTCAAATGCCTTGATGATACTTCCGATACCCAATATAGGAGCAAAGAACAATACCATCAGCATAAGCCCCAAAACATTCTGCACCTGATTGATATCATTGGTGGAACGTGTAATTAATGATGATCTTGAAATCTGGTTCAGTTCATGGTTGGAAAACCTCAATACTTTAGTATAAACCACTTTCCTTAAATCCTTGGCGTATCCTGATGAGACTCGGCTTGAAAAATATGATATTCCTATTGTGGCAAACACCGAAACACTAACCATTATAATCATTAAAAATCCCATATCCATAATATAGTTTATATCTGCATTTTGAATACCGATATCCACTATATTGGCAGTATATGAAGGAAGCGCCAAATCACAGTAAGCCTGCACAATCAGAAGCAGAAATATGATTATAAGCTGAGGAATCTTACTCTTAAAAATTTTCAATAGACTTTTCATGCTAACAATAATTAATATAATTTTTGGAGTTTTTAAATAGATATGTTTTATAGATAACTATATTACATTAAATAATCATAAATATTCATATTATCAATTTTTAAAGGACTGTAAAATAATGGAATTACTATGGTTTTATGTTGCAATTGTTTTAGCCATAAGCGATATATTGCACACGCAATTAATGTGGAAGGTTTTAAACAACTTTTACATTATTTTGGGCGGTTTGATATATCAGTCAGTGGATTCCCCCGCCAAGACATGGCTGGTGCATGAGCTGATGGAAGCAGCATTTCACTTTGTAGTGTTGACATTGGTATTCCTATCACCTACAATAGGAATATTGGCAGCCTTTATTCATTTTGTAATTGATGTGTGCCATACCGTTCTGATCGGACATATGGGCGAACTGGAACACAGGGCACTGCATTTTATTATTGAATCAGCATTTTTCATTGCAATTTATGGATTGTAAATCAAATATATGGAGTTATTAAATGCCAGTTATTACATTCAAGTATCAGGATTTAAAAGATTTAGGAATAGACATGGAGAAAGACGAATTAATAGACACGTTGCCTATGATGTCCAGCGATATCGAGGACTATGATGACGAGGAAATCAAGGTGGAATTCTTCCCTAACCGTCCGGACAACCTGTCAGTTGAAGGGGTAGCTAGATCTTTTAAAGGATTCATAGGTCAGGAAACCGGTATTCCAAACTATGAGGTAACCCCATCAGGCGAATACGTGATTGTGGAAGATGAAGTTGCCGAAATCAGGCCATATATCGGCTTTGCCAAAATCGATGGCGTTGACTTTACCGGAGACAAGCTCAAATACATTATGGATTTCCAGGAAAATCTCCATTGGGTAATCGGAAGGGACAGAAAAAAAGTGGCTATCGGTATTCACAATGCAGACGTTGTAAAAGCTCCATATAAATACATTGCAACTCCAAAAGATGAAAATTCATTCGTTCCTCTTGAAAAGGACGCTCCAATGACTCCGCAGGAAATCCTAACCGAACATGACAAGGGTAAGGCTTACGCTCATCTGATTGAAAACTTCGACAAATATCCATTGATTCTCGACGCTGATGACAATATCCTCTCAATGCCTCCAATCATTAACGGAGAGCTGACCAAAATCAAGGAAGATACCAAAAACATTATCGTTGACGTGACAGGAACTGACGAAAGGGCTGTCAATCAGGCATTGAACATTATCTGCTCATCATTTGCCGAAGTCGGAGGCAAAATTAAAAGCATGGAAGTCAGATACACTGATAAAACAGTTGTTACACCAGACTTGACCCCTCAGGAAATCAACGTTCACGTTGACACTGCCAATCAGCTGATCGGCGGAATTGATATAGACGCTTCAGACATTAAAGAGCTATTGCAAAAAGCACGCTTTGACGCTGAAATAATAGATGAAAACGAATTGAAAGTCTTCATTCCGGCTTACAGAGTCGATATTTTACATGAAGTCGATGTAGTTGAAAACATTGCCGTTCAATACAGGATCAACTCCATTGAAGCCGAATTGCCTGACATCAACACCGTTGCATATGAAAACGACTGGTTTAAGGCAGAAAGCACCATCCGTGAAGTAATGATTGGTCTGGGCTTCCAGGAAGTGATGAGCCTGATGCTTACCAACGAGGAATCCCACTACGAATTCATGAACCAGCCTGAAGAGGACCACGTTCAGGTCTCAAGGCCGATTACAATTGACAGAACCATGATTCGTACCAGTCTGATAAACAGTTTGATGGAGTTTCTGGAAGACAACAAGCACGAAGACCTGCCTCAAAAGATATTTGAGATAGGTGACGTTTTATACATGGACGAGTCAACCGAAAACAACGTCAGACTTTCCAAAAAGCTGGCTGGATTGATTTGCCATTCAAGTGCAAACTTCACTGAAATCAAGTCAGTCGTGACAAGCATCGTTTCCAATCTGGGCTATTCCATGGAAATCAGCGACAGCGAAAATCCGTCATTCATTTATGGAAGGGCTGCAGATTTGACCGGTGAAGCTCAAAACGGTTCCATTAAAGGATTCTTCGGTGAAATATCACCTGAAGTAATTACCAATTTCACACTGGAATATCCGGTTATAGGATTTGAGATTGAATTCGTCAAAGAATAATCTCACATTCTCTTTTTTATTAACTGCACCAAAGTTAAATATTCATTCAAATACAATATATTAACATGACTTTTCTGAATAATGATGCAAACATCAAACAGTTCGAACTGATAAAATTCATTAACGAAAACTGCAGTGACGACCACATAATATCAAAGATTTCGATTGTACTTCGCCGGGACAAAATAGAAGCTCCTTATTATATGGATACCAACATCAAGCTGTCTACATGCATTGACAATCAGGATAGTGGAATTATCCATGCGATGGACATGTTAAACCATAACAGAAAGTATAACTTGACCGAAGATAAGTATACTGAAATTGAATCATTAATTAATGATGCGTTCGATAACGATTCTGAATCAGACCTGGTGAAAATCTCTAAAACAGATGAAAAAGTGAAGATAGTTTTGATTTCCAGAAATGATGATGAAAACAGAAATCTTTTTGAAAAGTATAATGAGCTTTTTGAAAAGATAGATAATCTGATTGACTAGCGTATAGAAACACCATTCAGAGCCTGGGCGAGAATTATCTTTAAAATCAATATCATGCAAAAAGTTAATATCTTTGATTGAATAATTATTAATTGAAGGTGTTAATTATGAATTTAAAAAATATCCTACTGGTAGTGGCAATAATCATAATCGTTATTGGTACTTTCACATTTCTATTCTCACATCAGGCACATCCAAAAGCAGATTCAAAAATCGTTATAACAAGTGATGCCAATTTGACTGAAGGAGATACCTTTTCAGTTAAATTAACCGATGTGAATTCCACACCGATTTCAAACCAGACGCTTAACGTTACCATTATTGACAGCACAGGAAAGGCAAACCAGCAAACTTTAACTACAAACGAAACCGGTGAAGCCAGCTTTGAAGTAGACAATTCAACGCTTGGAAACTGTGTAGTTAAAGTCAAATACGGTGGAAACGAAAAATTTAACGGATGCAATTTCACGGACAATATTATAATCAATCAAAAGGTCATTATTAAAATAACAAATACAACTTCCGTTGTTTTCGGTGAGAATAATACTGATCAATGGAGTACTAACAGTTATCAGCCTTATTCAGGCAATGGAAGCATAATTACCGTTGAACAGTAATTACTAATTACTTTTCTACGGTAATCTTACCATTTATGTGTTCAATAGCTAATTCATAGACTTCAGTTTGATTGATTATCCTTTTGATTTCATTTTCAGTGCCTTCAGTCAGATTCCAATATGAAAGTTCAATCTTAAAACCCACCAATTACTCAATTAGAAGATTAATGAAAGAAAATCCCAATGCAACAAGAAAAAACCCCGACCAGTGTACGAGTCATGGCATTATCTCAGTTTACCTGCTTTTCTAGCCCCAATTAGTTAGATATAAATATATTCATTTATAGATTTTTAAACATGATTTGAATGTTTTATGCGAAAATAATGGATTTGAATATTGTTCGTTCAATATAAAACATTTTTTTCATAATATTTTTCATGGGGTGCGGAAATATGGGATACAAAAAAAGCATAATTCTGATAATACTGGTTATTTTTCTCTTTAGCATTGCCGGCGTTTGCGCAAGTGATGTGAATGATATGCCAATAGCCAGTGAAGATGCGAATCAAATGGAATTGTCCTCAAACAATGAAATAACTGAGGATAATCTGCAAACAAGTGAAGAGAATACTACATTGGCACAAGCAAATGATAATGAATGCGTAATTGCTGAAAAAACAATTTCAAACATGAAATACCCAATGACATTTACACAATTGGAAAAGGATATTAATGAATCACAGAACACGTTTGAAATACTGTATGACTATACTTTCAACAATGAAAGTGACGACGGTCAGGTTGTTATTAAGAAAAGCAATTTCGCGATAAACGGGAACAATCATATTGTGGATGGAAACGGACAATCCGGAATATTCAACATAACCGGAAACAATGTAACAATAAACAATCTTATATTCATCAACGGTAATTCCACCAAAGGAGGAGCAATATTCTCTACAAGACAGATAACATTAAATAATGTAACCTTTATCAACAATAATGCCAGTTATGGCGGAGCAATATGTTCTAATGGAGAATTGACATTAAATAATGCCACTTTCATTAACAATAATGCCACTTTCGGTGGAGCAATTGCATGTTTTGGTAAGATATTAAATATCTGCAACTCATTTGTCACTTCAAACATGACAAGTACATATGGCCAAATTTATTCATTTGGTTCTACAGTCAATATAGATAATTCAGAATTCATAAACATATCCTCTGTTTATGCATCTGCAATATATCTTGAAATTTCTGAAAGTTCAATTATCAATTCCAGATTTGTTAATCTAACTGCAGAAAAAACTGCAGGAGCAATTGCCGTAAGATGGTCAGGTACCTCTTATATCAAAGGCTGTGAATTTATAAACACCAAATCATTTAAAAATGCAGGCGCCATACTGGTGGATTATGGAGATGAAATGTGTAATGTTACAATAATTGATTGTGTTTTTAAAAATTCATCATCTATGATTGGTGGAGCTTATGTCCAGTTGGGAGGTAATTTATTATTTGATAACACTCATTTCATAGACAATAAAGCTTCATGTGATGGCGGTGCGGTTTACATTTCATATGCCGATAGTAAATTTGACAATTGTAATTTTACTTCAAATATTGCAGGCTATCAAAGCGATTATCATGCTTATGGCGGTGCAATCTATTCAGATATTAGTGATTTAATAATTTGTGATTCTAATTTTATTGATAACTCAGCATATTCCGGTAATGCGATATATGCATGTGATTCATATTACGAAATATCCCATTCAACATTCCTAAATAACACTGTTGCAATTTTTACAGACTTTGATTGTGAAACATGCATTCTTGAAAATAATATTTATAATAATGATACAGTAATTACCAATGAATCATATTCTTATGCGACATATGTTTATTCTCCGGCTTTGGATTTGAAATTAATTAACAATACCATTAATGTCAATACTCCCCCTTCAAGATTTGACTTGCGCGAATGGGGTTTGGTCACTCCAATTAAAGACCAAGGCCGCATGGGTGCATGCTGGACATTCGGAATAATAAATGCCGTGGAATCTGCATTATTAAAGGCATATGGATTGGAATTTGATTTGTCAGAAGGCAATATGCACCATAATATGTTAAGATATTTCCCATACGGTAATGCGCGGATGGAGGAAGCGGGATCATATTCCGCTTCAGCTTCTTATCTGATTGGATGGTATGGTCCCGCTCTTGAAGAAGAAGACACTTATGATGAGATTGGAAAACTTTCACCATTCTTAACTGAAGGATATGATATTATTCATATACAGGATATAATTATTGTCCCTAATGATGAGGTGCCTGCAGGTTCTAAGATAAAATCCGCAATTCTCAACTATGGTGCATTAGCTGTGGATTATTATGCTGAAACTGATGATGCGAATGGATATTATAATCCTGAAACTTCTGCACATTACATTAATGAAAGTATTGGTTTTAATCATGGGGTTTCAGTTATCGGATGGGATGATAACTTTTCAAAAGATAATTTCTTAATCACTCCTCCGGGAGATGGTGCATGGATTGTCAAAAACAGCTGGGGAACCGAATGGGGAGATGAGGGAATTGTTTACATTTCATATTATGATAAAACATTTTTAACAGGATATTATATTAATGATGAAGCTTTTGGGATTGTAATTGAAAATACAGTGCCCTATAATAAAAATTACCAACATGACTTCATATGGTCCGGTTTTTTTGCTGGTTTAAATGGCGATGAAATAACCCTGGATATAGATGAATCAATTAATGAAAGCATTGTTTATGCCAATCAGTTTGAAGCTGCATCTGATGATTTGATTGCTGCTGTGGGAACCTACTTCAACAGCAGTGATGTGAATTACACTGTAGAAATCTATGTAAATGATAAATTGATGTTAACGCAAGATGGTTTGTCTCCATTCCTAGGATACCATACAATCAAGTTAAATGAATACATACCAATCAAAAAAGGCGACATATTCAAAGCGGTTATTACTTCAAATCTGATGCCATTCTGTTATTGTCCATGGTCTAGAGTGCATTTCGTTGAAAACACATCATTTTTCTATAATGGTCATGAATGGAAAGATTTATATCTCACTGAAGATTTTATTGCTTGTTTGAAAGTCTATACCGTTGAGGATGTTGACAATATAATAAATTATACGTTTAAAGATTTAAATAATCATATAAATTGGTCTGGAGATGTATTGGAAATAATTCATGACTATACTTTCAACAATGAAAGTGACAGCGGTCCGGTTGTTATTGAGAAAAGCAACTTCACGATAAACGGGAACAACCATATTGTGGATGGAAAAGGACAATCCGGAATATTCAACATAACCGGAAACAATGTAACAATAAACAATCTTATATTCATCAACGGTAATTCCACCAAAGGAGGAGCAATATTTGCTGCAGGACAGGTAACATTAAACAATGTGACTTTTATCAACAATAATGCCGGCCGTGGCGGAGCAATATATTCTAATAAAGAATTGACCTTAAATAACATTACTTTCATTAACAATAGTGCCACTGCCGGTGGAGCAATTGCATTTTATAATAATATATTGAATTGCAGCAATTCTCGCTTTATTGACAATTCTGCTGAAAGGGGATCATCCATATATTCAGATAATATCACATTAAATGTCTGCAACTCATTTATCACTTCAAATAAATCAAGTAAATATGGTCAAATTTATGCTTCAGGCTCTACAGTCAATATAGACAATTCAGAATTCATAAACATATCCTCTGTTTATGCATCTGCACTATATCTTGAAAATTCTAAAAGTTCAATTATCAATTCCAGATTTGTTAATCTTACTGCGGATAAATCTGCAGGAGCGATTGCCATAAGATGGTCAGGTAACTCTTATATCAAAGGCTGTGAATTTATCAACACCAAATCATTTAAAAATGCAGGCGCCATACTTGTGGATTATGGAATGGAATTCTATAATGCCACAATAATCGATTGTGTGTTTTACAATGCCTCATCCATGATTGGCGGAGCATATATTCAATTGGGAGGCAATCTAATCCTGAACAGTTCCAACTTCACAAACAGTAAAGCTCATGTTGGAGGAGCAGTTTATATCTCATTTGCCAACAGCACGATTGATAATTGTATTTTTGATTCAAATGAACTAACCGATAACAGTTCCACTAGTTATGGTGGTGCAATATATTGTGATATGAGTAATATGACATTGACCGATTCCAGATTCATCAACAACTCAGCACATAAGGCAAATGCTGTGTATGCCTGCGATTCATGGTATAATATCACCAACTGTCTATTTGCAAACAATGCAAATGCAATTTTTACTGATTTTGATAAGAATGGGTGCAATCTCAACAATAATGAGTATAATAATGACAGCATAATCACTAATCAGTCATTTTATGCTCCGCTATCTTTTGAATATCCTGCATTGAATTTGACATTAATCAACAATACAATCAATGTTTCAAGCATTCCATCAAGATTTGATTTGCGTGATTGGGGATGGATTACTCCTGTTAAAAATCAAGGCAGGATGGGCTCATGCTGGACATTTGCTTTTGCAGAAGCACTGGAAACCGCTCTTTTAAAAGCAACAGGCATCAGATATGATATCTCCGAAAATTATATGCAAAATCTCCAAATAAGATACTCAGATTTTGGAAATTTACTATCTGATGAAGGAGGTTTTAATTATGGGGCTTTAGCCAATGCAGCTAGTTGGTTGAGTGTTGGTGAAGAAGAAGATGAATATGATGAGGTTGGAAAATTATCTGTTTTTATTGATAGCGTAAACAAGATACGTCTTCATGATGTTTACTTCATTATGCCTGATGCAACCGATTATGTTGGAGACGTTAAAAAAGCAATTTTAAATTATGGTGCAGTTTCAATTACTTATGCTAGCAGTAACGGTGCACCATATTACAATGTAAAGACTTCTGCACAATATATCAATGAATCACTTCCACCAAACCATGGCGTTGCCATCATCGGATGGGATGACAATTATTCAGCAGATAACTTTTTAATTACACCACCTGGAAACGGCGCATGGATTGTCAAAAACAGCTGGGGAAGCGAATGGGGAGATGAAGGATATTTCTACTTATCCTACTATGAAAAATCAATTTTTAGTCCTGACTCAGATACAGGCATAATTTATCCTTTCACAGTCTGCATTTTCAGCAATGTTATAGATTACCATGTCAATTACCAGACGGATTTAGCTGGTTTATATGATTTTGACGGCAATTATACTCAATATTCCAATGAATTTACTGCAGAATATGATGATATGATTGCAGGTGTTGGAACATACTTCAACCAGTCAGGCATCAATTATTCATTTGACATTTACGTGAACAATAAGTTGGCACACTCTCAAAGCGGTGCAAGCGAGTTTGCGGGATACAGGACAATCGTTTTAAGCAAATATATTCCAGTTAAAGTCAATGACACTTTCAAGGTCGTGTTTAAAAGTAATGCCCTTCCTTATGAGGCAAAATCAAGAAATCACTATATTCATGGAATGTCATTTGTAAGTGCGGACGGCATAGTTTGGAAAGATATCACCTTAGAAAATAAAACTGTCTGCTTAAAAGTTTATACAACTGAATTAACCATATATACTCAAGATTTGGTTAAAATCTATAAAAACGATTCCAAATTTGAAGCAAATATCGGCGTTGCCAATGAAAGCGTGACCTTTGAGCTCAATGGCGTTAATTACATCCGCATAAGCGATGAAAACGGAACTGCCAGAATAGCTATCAACTTAAATCCGGGCAATTATACAATAAAAACAAGCTATAATGGATCTTCAGTTGAAAATACCATTACTGTACTGCCTACATTAATTGCTCAAAACTTGGTTAAATACTTCAGGAACGCTTCACAGTTTTATATTTCATTAATTGACTGTGAAGGCAATCCTGTAGCGGGCAAAAACATTACTATGAACATCAATGGAGTGTTCTATAATCGTGTAACTAATGAAAACGGAACTGCAAGGTTAAACATCAACCTAAACCCTGGCAAGTATATACTGACTGCCATAGATCCGCTGACCGATCTTCAGATGTCCTATAATATCACAGTGCTTCCTGTTTTAACGGCCGAAGATGTTAACATGACCTATAAAGATGGAACACAGTTTAAAGCAAAGCTTGTGGATGGTGAAGGCAATCCACTGGCCAATGTCAATGTAAGCTTCAATATCAACGGAGTATTCTATCAGAGAACGACTGATGAAAACGGAACTGCACGCTTAAACATTAACTTGATGCCCGGCGAGTACATTATCACTTCAGAGTATGATAATGCAAGGATTTCAAATAAAATAACCATTATTGCAAAAGAGGACTGATTTCCTCTTACTTTTTCTATTTTTCAACGGTGATTTTACCGCTCATATGTTCAATAGCCAATTCATAGACTTCAGTTTTGTTGATTAGCCGGTTGATTTCATTTTCAGTGTCTTCAGGTGAGGGGAAGAATTTATTTCCCAAATGAGTTAATTTTTCTCTTTTTTCACCATCATTTTCTATTGTTCTGATTTTTCCAAAAGCTATTACACTTTTGAAGGTATACCACCATTCCCCTTCATTTCTAACGCCATTATCGATGACACAATATGATGCCTTACCATAATTCGTTACCGCATCCCGTTTGTGACCCGTTTTCGCCCCGTGAAAGTAAATCTTTCCATCAACGTATACGTGACTCATCGGAACGGCATAAGGATACTTTTCATCGCCTAAAAGAGCCAACACTCCACGAGGTTCATTAATTAATATATCAATGCATTCATCATGAGATAATTCCTGCTTTTTGCGCCTCATTTCCCTAAACATAAGAATATGTTTGTCTCCAATCCTTTTAAAATTTAAGGCAAAAGTGTTTTTTAAATTAATATAAAAACAATCAATACCACAATTTTCTCATCTGTACATCCATCTGTTCATAGCTAACATTAGTGTTGTGAGTAACATCAAACGGCAGATTGCTTAGAAGTATCGCTATTGCAATGATTATAATCACAAGTATCAAAATCATTAAGGCTTTCTTCATTTTAATCACTAATAAATTTTAAGTTAATTGTCCGATTATTTCTGGGCCCGTCAAGCTCGATGAAAAACACTGACTGCCAGGTTCCCAAATCAAGCTTTCCATTTGAAATCGGAAGGGTTTCACTTGATGAGAGCAAAAATGATTTTAAATGGGATTTCGCATTATTGTCAATCCGGTCATGCTGCCATGAGTATTTATCCGAAACCAAATCGGACAGCATTAATTCCAAATCATTCAAAAGGCCTTTTTCGTTTTCATTAACGACAATGGCTGATGTGGAGTGTTTTGAAAATATGTTAACGATTCCGCTTTCAATATCTATTTCATCATTGATTTTTGATGTGATATCAATGATTTCAAAGTTTCTGCTCGTGTTTAAAGTAATTTTTTTAGATGACATTGATAATTAATATGTAAAAACTAGTATAAAAAAATAAGAAAAAAGAGTTAAATTTTATTCGAACTCATTTTTGCGTCTGTAACCGTAGATAAACAGGGCAACCAATAGGATAATGGCTGCAACAATGACAATGGAATTGTCCTGTAAAGGATTTGACTTCTTGCTTACGGAAGATATGTCATATGCCTTGCCTGAAGTTTCTGAATCACCTGGGGAAGATGACTCGCCTGAATCAACGCTTCCAGCCTCGGCAGCATTTTCCTGGCCTTGGGACTGTTCCATCTCACCGGTTTGGGAAGTGGACTCGGATATTACATCTGAGCTGTTGGTTCCGTAATTGGCAATTACATTACCACGATTATTGGATACCGTGCTGGTTGAATTGCTGTTGACATTGGAGTTGGCATTTCCACTATTGGAAGATTTTCCTCCTTTTCCATCATTTGATGAAGTTGTGGAATCTGATGAACCGCTTCCTGAGCCTGAACCGGAGGATTCTCCTTCACCGCTGCCGGATCCTTCGTTATCGCTTGAAGATCCGCCAGAAGAAGAACCCTCATTATCCTTGGAGGATGGAGTGTATTTCTCTACTGTCTCTTTACGGTAATCAGGCATCTTTTCACCATGTTGAATTTCAACAGTGTGATCTTGAGAGGAGTCAAGTTCAACGACTCCCTGACCGTTTTGGATTTTCACGCTGTACTCTTTGCCGTCCACTGAAATTTTTTGGTCAAAGAACGCGAAATCATCGACCGGCTGGCCATCTTCATATATTTTAATACCAATTCCATTTGAAACGGACGTGAAATCCATTTTCAATATCTTTGCAAGAAGCATAGGACAGATGAAAGTATGCTCACCGTCATTTGAATCGAAATAGTTAGGTCCCAACTTGAACTGATCTTTGGAAGGATTGTTCTTTGCCTGAAAATTCTCGTTATGTATTAATGCATTATAGGAAATGTCAGGCTTGCTTTTTGCAACGGTTTCATAGTCTTCACCGAATAAAACACCATTACCGGTTTCAAAACCGCCCAACTCACAGTTTGGATCCATACGATTGAATTCCAGGGTATTGTAGTAGAACCTGTCGCCGCTTGACTGTGAATCGATAAAGATACCATTGGTATTCTCGTAAACGTGATTATAGGTTACATTGTTGTTTGCGGACCGGTTGTACATTGAGATTCCGTTGAATCCGTTGAAGAACACTTCATTCCAGGATATTTCAGAATCGTAAATGTTTGAAGTTTCGATTCCTGACCTTCCATTGTATCCGATGGTATTGTTTAATATCCGGATATTATGGACATCCCGTACCTGAAGGCTGTTTTTGGTGGCGTTATACATGCAGTTGTTAGTGATTAAAACATTACTTGCATTTCTTACCAGAACATTGTTAAGAGCCTTTGAAAAGGTATTGTTCTCAATAATCGTATTGGATGAAGCGTCCAGGATTACAGCATAATCCGCATTGTCTGCTATTATATTGAATCCAGACAATATGCTGCCTGAACTTTTCTGAGTAAAATAGAATCCGAAAGTATTTTCTAAACCAAAAGCTTTAGATTTATCGGTTAAGGTATCTAAAACATTGACTGTGCTATTATCATATGACACTATTTTAAGCGGCTTGTCGATGATAAGGGAAATGTTATCATAGCTTTTGGATGAAAACTCAAATGTATCCCCTTTACTAGCGCCGTCAATCATCATTTGAATATCTGCATTTGACAAATCAGATATGATAGTATAAGCTGTTCCGTTTGAAAAATCTGTTAAAACCACATCATCACTTGCATTTACTGATGAAATCATAACTAAAGCAAACATACAGATAATGAGAATATTTAATACCTTGTTAACATTTTTTACATTCATGAAAATTCTACTCTCGATATGTATATTAAATCATAACAAAAAAGCTGATTTACAATTAATTTTTTTATTCGTTATGCAATATAAAGTTTTGTAAATATAATAGTGTAAAAAAAGATTTGTAATGCTTATTTTAAAAAAACAGTAAAATATAACACAGTTATGAAAATCTATTTAAATAGATACCAATAAACAATATAACATTAAATGTATATCGAAAATTAAAAGTCTACATTTAATAATATTTATAACGAGGATATAATATGGATAATAAAAAATTATTTTTAGGAATTTTTTTAGTTTTTATTGTCCTTATGGGTTCAAGTACAGTATTTGCTGAAGATATATCACAAAATATTGATTCACAAGATACTGTAATTGCCATAAGCGAAAATAACGATATTATTAGTGCTTCAGAACAGACAATAAGTGCTGGTTCCAACAGTACGACCATTCAAAATGTAATCAATGGCATGTCTGACGGAGACACGTTAAACTTTGAAACCGGAACATATACAGACATCTGTATATATATTGACAAAAGCATTACAATCAACGGAAACGGCGCAACATTAACTGGATATTCTTCCGCCGGTGTTAACAACACCAACATCCCTGCAAAAGTCAGGGCAACTACAGCTGAAGGAGGATATGCGGTTACTAACTTTGCAACGTTATATTTATTAAATTCAAGTGACATTACAATGAGCGGACTGACAATTGTCGGTCTGGACAAAGCAGTATACTCCAATGCAGCATTATACATCGGTCAGGTTAAAAACGTCTTGATTGACAACAACACGATTGAAGGCTCTTCATGGGGTATCTACATGACCAGTTCCCCTGACGGAACTATCGCAAACAACCTGATTCAAAACCAGGCAACTACCGGATTTTTAAACTTCGGATCTCCAAGAACCCTGGTTGAAAACAACACCGTAATCAATGCCGTTAATCACGGTATTGACGTAAGGCACGGAACCGGACCAAACGTACAGGTTATCAATAACACAGTCATAGGTTCAAAAGAAGGTATTTACCTTATGCACTCCAAAGGCCATACCGCAACATTAAACACTCTCATTAACTGTACAATCAGTTCCATTTCATGTTACGGTTCATCAGATGTTAGCATATATGGCAACACCATGAAAAAATCAAGAATCGGCGTATTATTAGGTGGAGGATACTCCAACATTGAAATTGGAGAAAATACTTTCCAACTGGATAATTTACCTTTCCCTCCAACTTTCGTATATTACGTTGCAACTGCACAATCAGATTATCAAAGTGCAACTAACGACATCGGTGTTTACACTGACCCTGGCGAATACTCAAACGAAACAAACATTCCAACCCCTAAAGACATTTCAGTCGATTATGACACCATCTTAGCCCCAACAGGCACTACCTATGAAGTTCCTGAAGGCGCAAGCTCAACCGAAATCCAAACTATACTCGATTCAATGGCTGATGGAGACACCTTAAAATTCGCTGAAAATGCAGTTTACGAAGACATCTGTATTTACACTGACAAAAACATTAAAATTTTAGGTAACGGCGCAACCTTAATCGGATATGATTCCCTTAACGCTACCAACGTTCCTGAAAAAGTAAGAAACCAAAGCGCTGACGGCGGATATGCTGTCGTTTACTATGCAGTATTATACTCATTAAACAATACAAACGCAGTAATCTCTGACTTGCACATTCTCAGCAGATTCCCCGGATACAATCCAACTAAAGTAAACGCCAACACTGAAGAATACAAAACCGCAGGAATCTTTACCGACCAAAGCAAGAACTTAACTATTACAGGATGTGACATTGAAGGCGCTTCATTCGGTTTATTCCTCCAATACTCAGGTAATTCAGTCATTACAAACAACAACATCCACGACCAGTACACAAACGGTATGATTAACTTCGGATGTCCAAATAACATCATTGCAAACAACACAATTACCAATGTAGTAAATCACGGTATTGACGTAAGGCACGGAACCGGCCCTAACGTAATCGTGTTCAACAACACAATAAACGGAGCAAAAGAAGGAATTTATCTTATGCACTCCAAAGGACACATGGTTTACAACAACACTATCCAAAACGCTAAAATCGCATCAATTACCGCATACGGATCAGGAAACGAATACATATTCAACAACACCATGACCGGAAGCAGAATCGCATTATTATTAGGTGGAGGATACTACAACGTAACTATCGGTGAAAACAGCTACCGCTTAGACACCTTACCTTTCCCACCAACATTCGCAACATTCATTGCATTTGCTGACGCACAATATCAGGATGCTGAAAAGGTACAGGGCGTATACAGTGACGGAGGATACTTAGCTCCTGCAACCATTATTGCAAGCGATTTAATCACCAATACCACCGAATTTGAATACAGCGCAATCCTAAAAGACAACGGCGGTAAAGAACAGGCAAATGAAACCATGACTTTCACAGTTAACGGCGATGTCTACACTGCAGTTACCGATGCAAACGGAACAGCAACCGTAACCATGATTTTACCAAACGGTGAATTCCTCGTTCTTGTGGACTTTGCAGGAAACGATAAATTAAGCAAAAAAACCGAACAGGCATTCATTACAGTAAACAGTACCAAAGCTGTTGAATTAGAAGCTCCTGAAATTGAAATGTATTACAAAAACGGTACCAAATTCGCTGTCACATTAACCGTTAACGGAACCGGATTAGCTAACCAAAACGTTATCATAACCCTTAACGGAGTAAACAATACCCGTACAACAGATGAAAACGGTACCATCAAAATGAGCATTAACTTAAACAGTGGAGAATATGACGTAGTAGTTTATTATGACGGCAATGAAACCTACGATCCTGCCAAAATCAACTCAAAAATTACCGTATTGTCAACTGTCAGCGGTACCGACGTTGTAAAGGTATTCAGAAACGGAACCCAATACTACGCTACATTCGTTGACGGCCAAGGTAATCCATTGGCTAATGGAACTGCTGTAAAATTCAACATCAACGGTGTAATGTACACAAGATACATTAACGGCAACGAAGGTAAAGCAAGATTAAACATCAACTTGCCTCAAGGCGAATACATCATTACCGCAATCAACCCGGTCAATGATGAAATGGCTACCAACAACATTACCGTTCTTCCAAACATCGTTGAAAATAATGATTTGGTAAAATACTACAAAAACGATTCCCAATACTACGTAACCCTTATCGGTGACGACGGTAACCCTGTAGGCGCTAACGAAACCGTTACTTTCAACATCAACGGTGTAATGTATGAAAGAAAAACCAATGAAAACGGTACTGCAAGATTAAACATCAACCTGCAGCCTGGCGAATACATAATCACCGCAATGTATAAGGAATGTAACGTGGCAAACAACATTACCGTATTGCCAGTATTATCCGCTGAAAACGTTACTATGACCTACAAAGACGGAACACAGTTTAAAGCCAATTTGGTTGATGGACAGGGCAATCTTTATGCAAACGAGACCGTTGAATTCAACATCAACGGCGTATTCTACCAAAGGACAACCGATGTAAACGGTACTGCCCGTTTGAACATTAATTTAATGCCTGGAGAATACATTATAACCTCCAGCTATAATGGAACAAACATCGCAAATACCATCAAAATTAATGAACAGTAAATGATTAATTCATTTACTTCTTTTTTTATTTTTTTATATACCTAAAAAACCTAATTTAACCGATTATTATTAGGAACAGCTAAATTTAAAGCCTATTTTTAGTCAAAACTAAACAATAAACCGAATAATTTAAATACAATTTAGCACGAATATTTAATCAATTGAAATTAAGTGATATTATGGCAACCATCAATTATCTTAAACGGGAAAACAATACGCAAAAGGTATACCTGACCGAAAGCACAATAGAAATAACACCACTTTTACAGGATAATTATTCTTATATTCTTGATTCAATGAAAAAGGAGAATTTCATCCTTAAAAACGAAAAGTGCAACCTGTTCAAGGAAATGGTCTTTGACTGCAAGGTTGTGGGCTTCTGCTCCTATGACTTTTCAAGGGAATTCATGACCGCAGCCTTAAACAACATCTACATACTTCCGGAATTCCGGGGAAACGGACTCTTTCTGGAAGAACTCAGAAAAACAATGAGCGAACACAACAAGCCAAGCATCATGGAGCCGACACGATTCGTTGTGGAGCTTTTAATCAAATACGGCTATGCGGAAATGATTAATGAAAATATTGTGGCAAGCGCCATTGAATTCGTAGTTCCCGGAGAGCATGTAATCGCAAACAGGGAAATTGAAACAGAAGAGGAGCTTTCAACCCATTTCTATGACTTGAACATCTGCGCAAGCATACATTTACTGAACGTCGATAAATGCCTGATAGCATACAGTTTAGCTCTAAACGATGACATCATACGATACGACTGCATGGAAAAGAGATCAGAAATTAATGATAATTATTTCAAAAGAATAAAGGAGTTATTCATCAATAATGACAGTGAAATCCTTGATACGCTGGTTAATTTGGAGGAAAAGCTTCCATTGAAAACATTAACATTAGAGGAAGTCATCGGAAGCGACGACGAACTGTCACACTATATAGAAACGCTGATTGACGACGCTCACGTCACCTATTCCGATGCATTAAAGATTAGGGATCAGATAAAAGAGGAATATGAAGCCGGAATGATAGTTAACGAATCATTATTAATCAGATTGGCCTATCTATTCAATATTCCTGAAGAAGCCAGATTAATCACCCATGACGAGAAATGTCCATACTGCGACATGCCGATTGACAGCCATGACAAATACTGCCATTACTGCGGGATAAACCTGAACTATAATCCCGATGAGGTTGAAAATAATCTAATCAGCTCCATTAATCAGTTCAGCGATGAAATCTATCCCAATGAGGATATCAGGTACATTGCATACAAGTTTTTAAAGATGATTTATGAAAAGATAGAGTTCGAATATGCCATGTTCATGTGCGAAAGCAATTATAACATCACTCAAAAAAGGCTAAAAAAATATTTAAATGACAATAACTACATTAACAGCGAAAACATTACCCAGGAAGGCATTGACTTTTTAAACAATCATCCATTGCACTATTACGAAAAGTATCATATGGATATTGTTGACTACAGTAAATTCGAGGATTTCTTCTGGAAAAACAGTGATTTAAACAAAGAAGAAATCTGCCTAAAATTTTTAGATAAATACGATGACGAAGAAATAGAAGAAATAAAAGAGGAAATTAAAAGAAATATTAGCTTATAATTCCTTTGTACCATCGGAAGTTCCGACAATAACCTTATCCACCATCTGTGAAAATATTCCGTTTTCCACAACGCCAGGAATTGAATTCAAGTCAATTTCCAAGTGCTGAGGACTTGCTATTTCAGCAAATTTCGCATCGATTACAAAATTGCCGTTGTCTGTTATTACAGGGCCGTCCTTTCTTTGAGCCATTCTGATTTCACATTCAGCTCCCATATCCTCAAGGGTCTGGATTACAATGCGTGATGCGTCGGGAATGACTTCAACAGGAACTGGAAAAGTACCCAATTTTTCAACTACCTTGGATTCGTCAACGATTACTATGAACTTTTCTGCAGCATAATCCACAATCTTTTCTTTAGTATGTGCCGCTCCGCCGCCTTTAATCAGATTAAAGTCACCGTCAACCTCATCGGCTCCGTCAACAGATAGGTCAACGTCATTTTCCTCTAGAGTGGTTATTGGAATGTTCCATTTTTTGGCAAGCAATAATGACTGGAATGAAGTTGGAATTCCTTGTACCTTAATTCCTTCTTCAGCCATCTTCATGCCAACCTTTTCAATGAAGTAATGTGTAGTGGAACCGG
The DNA here is from genome assembly GCF_900103415.1 of Methanobrevibacter millerae. Classification (NCBI taxonomy): domain Archaea; kingdom Methanobacteriati; phylum Methanobacteriota; class Methanobacteria; order Methanobacteriales; family Methanobacteriaceae; genus Methanobrevibacter; species Methanobrevibacter millerae. Next base: position 14,760 of record NZ_FMXB01000018.1, on the reverse strand, counting down.
TTCCCAATCCTAAAACCATTCCATCTTCAACATATTCGGCAGCCTTATATCCGGCATTTTTCTTAGCAGAATCATTTTTACTAGCAGTTTTCATAATCAACACCTAAATAACAAACCCTAAAGTAAGCTTATTGAGTCTGAGACCCTTCTTGCATTCACCCTTATGCTTGCCGTGATTTGTAAGAACGATGCATTTGTCATTTTCAATCAAACCGTCCGGGAAACATAAATCATGGAATTCACAATTTTCATCACATCCGGGAGCATTATATGTAAATGTTGAGCCTTCAAAAATGTTTTTAGAAGTTGTCAATATGTCGATTTCGGCTCTTTCAACTTCAACTGGAATTACAGCATTTTCGGAGTGTATCGGACATTTCTGCTCATTGTCTTTAACGTCAGTAATTACATATTTTCTATTTTCCTCCAGACTGCCGACACATGATGACTTGAATCTGCAGTCGTCGCATTCGTCAGCCGGACCGAAATAGACAAATTCCATACCTTTTTTAGCCAAATCCTTACCAATTAAAGTAATCATCTAAATCACCTCTGTATTATGAGCCAATTCATAAGCTGCATCTTTAGAAATTCCATTATCTCCTAAAATCGTGTATCTATCAGGCCTTATTTCATTTGCCATTACCAGCGCTTCAATCACGTCATCATCGCTGATGCCCAACTGCTTGGCATTAATTGGTGCACCAACAGCCTTCAGACAATCCCTTATGAATTTCCAGTCCGCTCCGTAAAGGGCCATCATCAGTATTGATCCAACACCACACTGCTCGCCGTGAAGCTTAGGCTTATCAAGAATCTTGTCAAGAGCGTGTGAGAACATATGCTCTGATCCGCTGGCCGGCCTGCTTGAGCCCGCAATGCTGATTGCCGTTCCGCTGCTGAAAAGTGACTTCATGACAATTCGGGCGCTTTCCTCAAGACCAGGCTTGATGTTTTCGATGTTGTTGGTAATCAGCTTGGCAGACATTATTGAAAGTGAAGCCGCTGATTCGCTGTACTCAACGAATTTCAATCTATGAGCAAGCTGCCAGTCCTTAACGGCAGTGAAATTGGATATCAAATCGGCGCATCCTGCAGACAAAAGCCTGAACGGTGAATCGGCAATGATGTTGCTGTCACCGATAAGCGCTATAGGAGCATTTGCCTTAACGGAAGTTGACCTGTTGGGATTTTTAATTGAAGCTAAAGGAGATACAATACCGTCGTGTGAAGCCGCAGTCGGCATAGAAACAAAATAAACGTCCTTGTTGAATGAGGCGTACTTTGCAACGTCAATTACCTTTCCTCCACCTACTCCGACGACGAGGGTATCACAGTCAATGTGCTCTTCAACTTCATCAACGTTTTCGTATGTGGCATCATCGATTATTTTCAAATCGACTTCATAGTCGTTTTCTTCAAGGTTTTCAATTACGTATTTTGCCCCGGCATCGTATGTGTGATGACCGGTGATTATCAAAGCCTTTTTTGACAAATGAAGGCTTTCAAAAATTTCCGCTGTCTCATGAATGACATCCGGACCGATATAAACTTCACGAGGCATCTGTATTTTCCTATGATTCATGAAAATTCTCCCGAAAAAATAATATACATTTTTATATATGGAAAGTGTATATTAAAAATCTTTCTTTTTAATTTTATATAACATTAAAATCAAATATTAACTTATATTGAAAATTTAAATTAGGTGATATGGTGGAAAATTTTAGTGAATGGTTTCATGACATTTTAGAACAAGCGAATATAACTGATTCAAGATATCCAATCAAGGGAATGGCAATCTGGATGCCATACGGATTTAAAATAAGAAAATATATGCTTGAGCGAATCAAGGAGCTTCTGGATAAGGACCATGAGGAAGTCCTCTTCCCTTTGCTTGTGCCTGAAAGCGAACTTGCAAAGGAAGGAGAACACGTTAAAGGATTTGAAGAAGAAGTGTACTGGGTTACAAAAGGCGGTAAAAACGATTTGAATGAAAAACTGGCCTTAAGGCCTACCAGTGAAACCGCAATATATCCGATGTACGCTTTATGGATAAGATCACACATTGACCTGCCGATTAAGTATTATCAGGTAGTAAACACTTTCAGATACGAAACAAAGCACACCAGACCATTAATCCGTGTGCGTGAAATAACAACGTTCAAGGAAGCGCATACCGCCCACGCAACAAAGGGAGAGTCCGACGAACAGATTCAGGACTTCATTGAAATCTATAAGGAATTCTTAGACAGCTTTGGAATTCCATACATGATTTCCAAAAGGCCTTCATGGGACACTTTCCCCGGCGCTGACTATACAATGGCCTTTGATACGATAATGCCTGACGGAAAAACCCTTCAAATCGGTACTATACACAATCTGGGCCAGACTTTTGCAAAGACATTTGACATTACCTTTGAAGATAAGGACGGAGAGCACAAATACATTTATCAGACCTGCGCAGGATTGTCCGACCGCGTAGTAGCTTCAATAATTGGAATTCATGGTGATGAAAAAGGATTAAGGCTTCCACCGCTAGTTTCACCGAACCAAGTCACGATAATTCCAATCCTGTTTAAAAAAGGAAAAGAGGAAGTAATGGCAAAGTGTCTGGAAATCAAAGAGGATTTGGAAAATGCAGGATTGCGCGTCAACATCGATGACAGGGACATAAGACCGGGTAAAAAGTTCTTTGACTGGGAATTAAAAGGAACACCGTTGAAACTGGAAATCGGACCGAGAGACTTGGAAAACAACATCACAATAGCCATGAGGCGTGACGAAGGAGAAAAAATCGAATTAACTTTAGATGATAATCTGGTTGATAACGTCAAGGACTTGCTTGATAAAAGCTATGAAAACCTTAAAAAGAGTGCCTGGGACTTCCAGAAAGAACATGTCAAGTTTACAGAAGACATTAACGAAATAGCTGAATTGATTGAAGCCGGAAACGTCGTTGCGTTCAACTGGTGCGGTGACGACGAATGCGGAAAAGAAATCGAGGAAAAGACCGGCTATGACATACTGGGAATTCATGAGGACGCTGAAGAAGGCGCCAAATGCATACTCAGCGGAGATGATGCCAAATACCTTGCATTAATTGCCAAAACATACTAAGTGATTTAAATGGATGACATTTACGCAATAATACCTGTCAGCAAATTTAAAAATGCAAAAACCCGATTATCTCCATTTTTAACGGAAGAGGAACGGGAAAAGCTTCTAAAAGCAATGCTTCATGACGTTACTGACACCCTAAAAAAGCATGTTGACAGGATATTCATCATAAGCAGGGACGAAGAGGTATTAAGCTACGCTGAAAAGCTGAACCTGGATACCATTTTGGAAGAGGAAAACTCCAATCTGAACAAGGCATTAACACAGGCAATGAAATACTGCAGGGGAAAGGCAAGAAAAATCATTATTGTCCCTTCAGACGTGCCGTTAATAGGAAAGACAAACGTTCAGATGCTCATTGACGCTTCCAAAAGCCTTGACTTTATCATAGTTCCGTCAAAGGGCGGTGGAACAAACATGATTATAATGAAGCCATTGGCAATACGCACAAGATTCGAAGGCTTCAGCTACAAGGAACACGTTACCGCTGCCGAAAGGAAAAAGTTGAATCCTCAGGTTCACGATTCCTTCTTTATGGCACTGGACGTCAATACCGCTGAAGATTTAGGGGAAATTATGATTCACGGAGAGAAAACCCACACCAGAAAGTATCTAAAGGAACTGAAGGTTACCGTTGAGCCTTCTCGTGGAAGCGAACGGCTGGAAGTTACAAGAGGCTAAATCATGGTTGTAATGTCAATTGCGGGCGTTGACCCTTCAGCCGGAGCAGGAGTCTTTGCAGACATCAAAACCTTTCAGGCCCTTGGCGTTTACGGATGCGGCATAATAACCGCATTAACGGCACAAAATCCTAACAAAGTGTTTTCAATAAGTCCCGTTAATGAAGAGCATGTCTGCGAGCAGATTGATGCCGTATTGGATGCCTATGACGTTACATATGTCAAGACGGGAATGCTCTACTCCAAGCAAATCATCAAATTAATCTCTGAAAAGATAGATGAATACGATTTAAAGGCCGTTGTCGATCCAGTAATGGTTGCAACATCAGGAGGAGACTTGACAAAAGATAATTTAGCCAATGCATTGAATAAATACTTGCTTCCAAAATCCATTCTGACCACACCTAACGTTGAAGAAGCCGAAAAGCTGACAGGCTTGAAAATCAGCTCAAAGGAAGATGCAGTTATGGCAACCGAGAAAATACCGTGCAATTCACTGATAACCGGAGGACACCTGGACGGCATTAATACTATGAGAATTGACGGTGAAATCACAATAGAAAAGCAGGAACTTCTAGAAAGTGATAATCTCCACGGCACGGGATGCAATCTGTCATCTGCCATCGTGGCTTATCTGGAGAAAGGAAACGACATTAAGACGTCATGCATTAAATCCTTTGACTATGTCTATGAAGGCATTAAAAACGGCGATTACGGAACGTTAATCGCCAAATTATAGCTAATGTTTATACCGAATGAAAGATTAATCTATTAGGAGGAGAAATAATGAATCATATAGAAAAATCACTGAAATTATTTGAATCAAAATTCAACTGTGCTCAATCAGTTTTTGCTAGTTTTTCTCAGGAATTGGGACTTGATGAAAAACAAGCTCTTAAAATTGGAGGGTGCTTTGGTAGTGGAATGCGAAAAGGTGAAGTTTGTGGAGCTTGTACAGGTGCATTAATGGTTTTAGGTTTGAAATACGGACAGTGTGAAATTAATGATAGGAAAAGCAAACTCAAATCAGACGAACTTTGCGTGGAATTCCTGGAAAAATTCGAATCAATAAATGGTTCCTATATCTGCAATGAAATATTGGGTTGTGATTTGAAAACTGAAGAGGGAATAAAATATGCTGCAGAGAATAATCTTTTTACGGAAGTATGTCCTAAAATGGTTGAATCCGCAACATCAATTGTTGAAGAAATGATTAAAGAATAAATATAATGATTATCATGAAAAAATATGCTCTAGCCCCCTGCAATGGCATGAGTCCCAACGGACTGGTATGCCGTGTTGCAGTCGGCGATTTTAAAAAAGAAAATGAAAATGCAATATCCCTTTGCATGGGCTCTACATCTGCAGATATTGAAAACAAAAACACACCGATGCTTAAAAAATACCCCATAATTGCCATTAACGGATGTGGAAATAAATGTGTAAATACTATTTTAGAAAATAAAGGCATTAATGTAGCTAAAACCATTAATGCTAGTGATGTTTTGAAAAGCCACAACATTTGCGCTACTGACCCCTTTAGACTAGATGATGAAGCTGAAGAATGTGTAAAAATAATTAAAAGAGAGTTAGAAAACATTCAAGAAATTAAAATATAAACGGTATAATCCTATACCTTACCTTTTTCTTATATTCACTGTAGCCATCCAGTTCCCTTTCCAATAGCTTTTCCTCATTTTTTATCCTGAAAATGATTATTATCGGATAAATAAGCATGATTATAAATGAAAAGAATGAATCCAATACCAGAGGCATTGACAAAAAGAGAAATATCGTGGAAGTGTACATCGGATGACGGACAACACCATATAATCCGCTGTCAACCACATTCTGATTTTCGCTTACTTCAACTGTGCGTGAAAGGTACATATTTTCCCTTAACACTTCAGCATACATTGCATAACTTACTAAAAAGATTACTGAAGCAATTACAACAACAATTGATGATAACTTAAACCATCCAAATCTGAAATTCAGCCCAGCGATGATGAAAGCCAATGCAAACATTACTGCACTTGCCAAAAGTACAGTTTTCTGTTCATTTTCCTCTTCCTTGGCGTTCAGCCTTCTTTCCAATAATTCCGGGGATTTTATATACATTACAATTCCCGCAACAAACATGGGAATAAACAATAACGCTAAAAATAGCCACGCATTAGGATAATTTAAAGTCCCTGCAGGAATAAAGAGCAGCAAAGCAATTATTATCAATCCGAAAAGAAATTTCGTTAATGCCTGAGAAAAGAGCTTTGCATCCATAATATCATCTAATTTCTTTAAAATTCAAAAAAAAGTTAAAGGAAATAGCTTTAAAGCTATTCTTCCATATCAAGTTTACCGACTATAGATTCCTGAATATCAAGGAATTCCTGAGAATCCCTTTTTCTTGGCCTTTCCAAATCCACTTCAATCACTTCATCGATTTTTCCAGGATTCTTATCCAGAAGAACAATTTTATCAGCAAGATATACCGCTTCATCAACGTCGTGGGTTACAAAAACAATCGTATTTTCAAATCTTTTCCAAACACCTATGAGCTGTTCCTGAAGCTTGTGCCTATTTTGCATATCCACTGCAGAAAACGGCTCATCCATAAGCAAGATAGGTGAATGATTAAGCAGGGATCTGATAATTGCAACCCTCTGTTTCATACCCCCTGAAAGTTCATGAGGATAGCTATCCTTAAAGTCGATTAAACCGACACTTGTAAGGTATCTTTCGGCTGCCTTGATATTTTCCTCCTTGGAACCTCCTGAAATTTCAAGACCGAAAGTTACATTTTGAAGAACCGTAAGCCAAGGGAACAATGAATATTGCTGGAAAATAACTGCACGATCGCCTGACGGCTTTTCAACGACTTCACCATTGGCTATGACTTCACCGGAAGTAGGTTTTTCAAGACCTGCAATCAGACGCAGGAGAGTTGTCTTGCCGCAGCCGGAAGGTCCGAGAAGACATACGAGCTCGCCGTCATTTATCGTTAAATTGATATTCTCCAATACGGATAAGTTCTTTCCTCTTCCCTCAAAGGATTTGTTAATATTTTTAATTTCAATTGACATTCAAAACACCTACCAGAAAATCCTTTTTTGTACACGTCCAAATATGTAATCAAGCACTAAACCGATTAAACCAATAACCAACATTCCTACAACGGTCGTACCTGTATCAAATAGATTTGTAGCCGTTAAAATCATATATCCTAAACCACTGCTTGAACCAATCATCTCTGCTGAAATCGTACACATCAGGGCGATACCGACACCGACTTTCAGACCTGAAACGATATACGGAATGGCAGAGGGCCATATTACCCTTCTTAAAATGTGCCAGTCGTTGGCTCCCAATGTCTGAGCAGATTCTATTAAAACTTTATCTGTTCTTTTTACACCATCCATTGTATAGACCAAAATCGGGAATACGCAACCCATGAAGATAATGAATACTGCCGGAACGGTTCCTATTCCAAACCACAGGATGGAAAATGGAATCCATGCGACAGGAGGGATTGGCCTTAAAATACTGATGATAAATGATGTTAAGTCTTCCAAGGTCTGATACCATCCGAAAAGTATTCCTAAAGGAATCGCCACAACAGATGCTATGATTAAACCACAGAATACCTTGAATAATGTGTCAACAGTATTTTTCAATAGTTTTCCAGATTGTATAATCTTAATTGCAGAGTTTAATACGTCAACAGGACCTGGCAATACGTACGGCTCTACCAAATGAAGGCCATTAGTTATGACGTACCAAAAAATAATAATCGCAATCGGTAAAATAAACGGTAATATTTTTCTCTTATTCATTAAATCACATTACTAAAATTTTATACATAAATTAATATGAATCTTATAATATTAAAAGTTTAAGAAAAATAAGAGTTATTTGAAAAAAAATAAAAAATGTAGAAAAGGAATTTTAAGTCGCATCGGCAACTTCAATAGCTTCTACATTGATTTCGTTTGAATAATCGTCCCCAAGAACTGATTTGGTGCTTAATGCACCGAATATCATCGTGGACAGGTTATGTATCATTGAAGATGTAGCAGGTGAAATCGCACCCAAGACGCCCAATACAAGCAGAGTGCCGTTGACAGCCACAATCCTTTTATAATTTGTGTTGATTTTGTCGAACATTCCCGTGCTTAATTTTCTCAATGTTACAAGGTCATACAAATCATCTGATAAAAGTGAAATGTCTGCCACTTCACGTGCGATATCGGATGAGTTTTTCATTGACACTGACACGTCCGCTGCTGCAAGGGCAGGCGAATCGTTTATTCCGTCACCGACCATGATGACCGTTTTGCCTTCGGCCTTAAGCTCTTCAACGATTCTTGATTTGTCTTCAGGAAGTACCTGTGAGCGGTATTCGGTGATTCCCAAGGCTTCAGCCGAAGATTTCGCTCCGCTTTCACTGTCTCCCGTAAGCATTATGATGTTTTCTATGCCCAATGCCCTGAGCTCCTCGAGAACGTATTTCGCCTCTTCACGCACAGGATCATCTATGCATATGAGACCTTCAAGCTTGCCGTCAATGGCCATGTAAACAACGGAATGGTCCTTGACTTCCCTTTTGATTTTCTTTTCCTGGGTTTTATTGATTTTAATACCCTCATCATCAAAGAGGAAGTGTCTGCTGCCTATTACAACACGCTTTCCGTCGTATTCAGTTGCAATTCCATGGGCTACGATGTATTCGACTTCACTGTGGTCCTCTTCATGCTTGATTCCTTCTTCTTCGGCCTGTTTTACAATGGCTGTTGCAATGCTGTGCGCAAAGTGCTCTTCGATGCAGGCAGCCATCCTTAAGATTTCTTCCCGTTTATATCTTTTAGTCATAGGGAATACATGGACAACCTTAGGGGAAGCGTTCGTTAACGTTCCTGTCTTATCAAAGACTATCGTGTCCGCTATAGCGTAATTTTCAAGGAATTTTCCTCCCTTGATCATCATCCTGTTGTCTGAGGCTTCACGCATGGCGGATATTACCGATAACGGCGTCGTTAATTTGATTGCACATGAGAAATCAACCATCAGTACTGACAATGCCTTTGTGGCGTTTCCCGTAAAGAGATAAGTCAGTGCCGTTGCAAGGAAACTGTATGGAACGATTGAATCCGCAAGCTTTTCGGCTCTGCTTTGAGCGTCTGCCTTTAAATCCTCTGAGTTTTCAATCAAATCAATGATTTTATTCAGTCGGGTTTCCTTGTTGATTGAATATACTTCAACGATAATGTTTCCTTCCTCTATTACGGTACCTGCATGGACAGTCTTTCCAGGTCTTTTATGGACAGCCAATGGCTCGCCGGTCATTGAGGCTTCATTAACCATTGCCTCTCCGTCCACTACTTTACCGTCCACAGGAATAACGTCTCCCATATGGATTTTGATTTTATCTCCCTTTTGGATTTCCAAGGCCGGATAAGGCCTTTCGGTTCCATCTCCTTCTACAAGCCATACTGTATCTATATTTAAAGCCAAACTGTCTTTTAAAGTGCTTTTGGCTTTTTGTACGGTGTAGTCTTCCAATGCATCGGAGATTGACAACAAGAACATCATTGAGCTTGCAGGCTTGAAGTCCCTCATGTAAAGGGCTCCGGCAACCGCTACGCCGTCAAGCAAGGCAACGTCGATGCGGAAATCAGTCAGACTGTCCAATCCTTTCCAGATATACTTTGAAGCTCGCAGAATTGTCAGAATATGTTTAATCCTTACAGGCAGGAAGAGTCTGCCTAAAAATCTTCTGCCAATCATTCTCGCCAGTTTCAAAATAAAATCATCCGTGATTTCCTTTGAAATCTGGAGCTGCGTTGCTTCTCCTTCAACCAAATCATCCAGAGTGATTGAAGTTAGGATATCGAAAATTTTTCCCTTGTTTTTCACGTCATCATAGTAAATCAAGATACTGCCGTTTCTATGGGACGTGTAGACTTCGTTGATAAAATCATTCTGTAAAAGTAATGAAGCAAGACCATAGCCTTCCTCTTTGGTGAAAGCCCATTGGCCTGATCGAACCCTTAGGCGGGTTCCCTTATCATACATTACTTGAAATTTCATTGCTCTACCCGAAAAATAAACTTATTCGTCGTCGTCTTCAATGTAAATTTCTTTTTTGGTTTCTGCGTTGGCATCGACAACAATGTCTTCTGCGTTTTCCCTCATATCCTGGAAACATTCTTCAGCGTCTTTTCTGGCTGACATTATTGCTGCCATTCCTTGGGTACATGAATCTTTAACAATATCGGATTGCAATACTTTTTTTCCGATGAGTGCAGTGGCGATTCCGCCAGCAAAAATAAGTGCATGCTTATGTTCGAGTACTTTATCTAGATATTCGTATTTTGACATTTTAAATTTCTCCCGTATTTTATCAATTTATTGAACCTTTTGAAAAAATCCAATAACATATGTATCTTTGTTGACAATTATATTTAAATTTTAGGCAAACCTAAAGATTCTGTTTTTTAGGAAACGAAAATTTTACTTTGCTAAAAATTGTTTATTGTCCAATATAATATTAATTAAAAAGTAATATATAAATTATTCGTTTAAAATTAATTTTTAGGCTCAACAAATGATAATACTTAGGTTAAACTAAATTTAAATTTACGTGCATCAAAATAATTTTTAGCCATACCCCAAAGCTATTAAAGAATGCATGCAGATAACAAAATTTATATTATTTCAATTTGAAATTAACATTACCGGTGAGGATTTTGAACGAAGATAAAAGATTTTTCTCAAGGATAGGAATCAGCTACCTGGTAATGGCAATATTAGCCATAATATTTCAAACGATACTGGCTCACATTGTATCCGGCTATAATCCTAGTTATCTGAAGGACTACAATGTTTTAACCATTATATCTTCATTTTCCAATTACATACTGGTACTGCCGATTTTCGTTTATATGATGGGAAAGCTGGAATCGGACAGGCTTGAAAAGAAATCTCTTGGAGTTAAAAAGTATTTCGAATACGTGTGCATTACCATAACATTAATGTGGATTGGAAACCTTGCAGGCACCATAATAACAACATTAATCGGATTTAAGCTTGGAAACGGAATAGTGAACCCCGTAGAGCAGGTAATTGAAAATTCAAGCATCTACATTAATGTGATTATAATAAGCATAATAGCACCTATCTTTGAAGAATACATGTTTAGAAAGATGCTGATTGACCGGACAATAAAATACGGAGCAAAACTGTCAATACTTTTATCAGCATTACTGTTTGCATTATATCATGGAAATCTAAGCCAATTTTTCTATGCATTTATGCTTGGAGGATTTTTCGCATACGTTTACATTAAAACCGGAAAGATTATCTACCCTATAACACTGCACCTGATAATAAACCTCTTCGGATCAGTCATAGCCACAGCCTTTTCAAATGCGATGGAAAATGTCATGGCTGCGGCGACCATGGCCAATATGGCAGACATAGCGATTGTAGCGGCATACCTGCTTGTATTTATTGTGGCAATAATAATCGGAGTTTATACGTTAATCGACAACTATAAAATCGAACTGAATGATGACAAACAGGAAATATATCTGGAAAAGCCTTTTCGGACAGTAATCTTAAACTTCGGAATGATATGCTTCATACTCTTCCACATATGGAAAATACTGATGTCCTTTTTCTAAAAAAATAGATTCAAAGCTAATCCATTGCTTTTAAAACACTGCTTGAGATTTCGAGTGCCCAAATTCAATAAACTAACCTTAAAGATTGAAAATTAAAAAGTAATGCGGAGTCGTTTCAACATCCGCCAATAAACCATATTTAAGCCTTATCTTCCCTTTCTTCTTCAATAGCTTCAGTAACGCTGTTTAATATCTGAAGGGATTTTGAAAACGCAGGCATTCCTGAAGTCAACAATACGACTCTTAAGACATCCACAATCTCTTCTTTAGTGATGCCCAATACTTCAATGGCACTTCTGATTTGCTTTTTGGTAGCTCTTGGGTCTGCACGGGATGCAGTAATGCCGATTGCAATTAATTTTTGAGTCTTATAATCCAAAACCTTACCGTCCCATACCGTATCGTTAATGCTAGACACCAATTCATACAAATCAGGATATTCGTCTTTTAACTCTCTGATACCTTTTCCGTAATATACATCTCCTTTCATATAATACCTCATTATGTTAATTAATAATATTTTACTTTTTTAAATTATATATAATTAATAGCTACTTTTTCTTTTCATGAATATTAATTCAAAATATTTGTATAAAGTTGATTGAAAAATATGCATAAGTGGTAGAACTTTTTCGTGAGTTTCAATGAAACAATGTTCTCTAACCTTTTTTACAACATCATTATCTTTAACATCACCAATCAACAAAGGAGAATCAAGATTATGCAACTTTTGGTTCCTTTTGACCATCTTCATGTTGCTGTTGGCATAATAATATAGAAATTATCTATCTCAAATTCGAGTCTGGTTTCATATAATACGAACAAACTATAACTAAAAGTAATAGAATTATCCATTACTTTGTGAATTTGTCCCCATATATATCAAAATATTTCATTTGACTATTCAGGTTTCATCATATCTCTTATAATCATTTTTGCAACATTTTTTCACATTGTAACCATCAATTCCATACGGAAACTATTTTAAAGTAGTATTTAAATTGGAATGTAAGTTTGCGTTAATAATATTTGATAATATTGATGTATAAGTTTCTTTGAAATCTTCAATCAGATTATTGGAATATTTATTTGAATTTGTGATTATTAACCTGTAATTTTCGCCGTTTTGGTAAATTTGAACAAAGAATTCCGTTATCTGATCACCATGGGAATTTAGGATATGATTCATGATTTCTTCAGAGCCAATATCATCAATGCCCTCCACATTATTAAAGTCATCTGCTATCCAATTTGGTACAAATTGGAATAGGATGTTAACCTCAAAATCATATTTTTGATAGAGTAACACAATTGGATAATAACTGTGCCTTGAAATTCCATAGACTGCATCGGCCATATCTTTCATAAACGAATTTATGCTTCTGTCTTTACAGTCTGCAACTAACGGCATTACATTGGATGTCATGCCTATGAAATTTTCGTTGAATCTGTCACGTCCATTTTCAATCATTGTGAATAATACTTTATCCCCATCTACAAATTGAGCGAGGGCATATGCAAATACACTTGTGAACAATACATTTTCACTAATTCCAGCATTATTTAAAAATGATTTGAATACCATTTTATCGAATTTTAAATCCCAGGTTGACGTGCTATATCCTTCAGATGAATCATCTTCCAATAATGTGCCCACATCATCAAGGGATGTTAATATTGGATAATAATATTCACTTGCCTCATCGAATTTTTCAGTACTTTTTATCTGATGTGTATAAGCTGATGATTTTAAGAAGGCATCATCGAAATCAACACTACCTCCGTCAAGAAGAATTTCGAAATCATGTTTGAATACTCCTGCAGAAGTTGCATCAAAAATGATGTGGTGAATTAGATAAAACAGGTAATATGATTCTTCAGTTTCAACGATCATGAACTTGGAGAGATTATTAAATATATCCATACTTTCAGCAAGGAACTCTATGATAGTGTCATTATCATCTTTGGATTTTACTGAAATCGGAGGCTTGTCTCCTTTTACCAGATATGGGTATTCTCCTTTAAGCAATCGTATGACAGTTTTAATCATATTATAAATGCCGCTCACGTCTTTTAATCCGTATTTATTAATCAAATTCATGATTTTTTTGATTCCAAGTTTTTTAGCTATCTTTATTAAATCAATAATCGCATCCAAATTGCCAGTATCGTCTGCATCGTTTACTTCGTATATGTCGCTTAGGTGCATGCTCAAAATAGGATGAGCGTTTAACAGTTCATTTAAAGCATTAAGTATGTCTTCAAGGCAATATTTTTTAGAAATGGCAATATATCCAGGTATATGATAAGCATCCTTTTTATTATAAAGGATTACATCGCCAAATACATTAAGCTGAGCTGCATTCAATGGACAACCACTTTCCAAACTATAAATATCTAAATCAAATGAGAAATCAGTCATGTTTTTTGCAATTGCCTCCGGAGTGCGGAAAGTGAAGATATCTGCCATGGTAATATCATTGGATTCAATATATGACAGCAGCCTAATTGCAGTCAATGAATCTCCACCCAAACGAATGAAATCGTCATATATTCCGACTTTTTTCAAATTCAATGCCTTTTTGAAGGCTTCGACAATCTCTTTTTCATTTTCGTTTCTTGGGGCAACATATTCTACCTGCAGGCTTGTTTTGTCAATTTCAGGTAAAGCGCGTTTATCTACTTTTCCATTAACATTTAATGGAATTGCATCTAATTTAACGACGTATGATGGAACCATATATTCAGGTTTATGTGCATTGACATAATCGCAAATGGAATCCTTCAATTCATCCCCATCCAAATCATTGTTTATTACAACATAGGCAACTAATTCATTATTTCCGTTATTTATAGTTGTTTGTACTGTGACATCTTCAACATTTTCCATGCTTCTTATTGATGATTCAACTTCTGTGAGTTCCACACGGTTTCCTCTTACTTTAACTTGGCCGTCACGACGGCCAACAATTCCCAAAGTGCCATCCGGCAAGAATCTTACCATATCTCCAGTTTTATAAATGCGCTCATAGCCTTTCTTATCATCAAATGGATTGTCAAAGAATGCATTATCATTTTCTTTGGCACGATTTAAATAGCCCGGAGTTAATTGACTGCCTGCTAGATATAATTCCCCTACTGCACCTAAAGGTACACGGCGAAGCTCCTTATCCAGCACATATCCTTTTACATTGCTGATGAATCTGCCTATGCTTGAGTGATGCATACGTTTGTTTGCGAATATGCTTGTTGATATTGCCAGGTTTTCTGAAGGACCA